>CAZCRV010000030.1:0-13908 GCA_964501175.1 uncultured Clostridium sp. | reverse complement strand
CGTTTTTTGGTTCTTTTTTGCGCCTACTTGCACAAAAAAAGAACGGAGAGAATACGTTAAATTTAAAAAACACGGGGTTGTGGGTTTGTTTTGTGAGAAACTTGTTTCCTTTCTTTTGGGCCCCGCGGGCGCAAAAATAACCAAAAACGCCGAGTGTGTTTCGCGCCTGCGGGCGCGACCGAGGGCTCTGCCCTTGAAACCCGCGAGCCTTTGAAAAGGCTCGAGCGAAACTTTTGTGAATACGGTCGTCCGTGTGGTGACGGTTGCGCAAGACGTGAAAAAGCCGCGGTGTATGCCGCGGCTTTACTATGCGTATTCTTAAATACACTTATGACTGTCGTGCAATGCAGCACCGATGACCGTGCCGAACTGCGCGTTTTCGGGAATAATAAAGTTGACGCCAAACTGATCCAAGGACTCAAACGTCTTGCGGATCGGCACAATGGTGGACAAATTGCCTGTCAGCACCACGTCCTTGACGCCGCATCCTCTCGCTGCAAACACCGCCACCATGGCAATGGTCTCGGCTACCATATTTGCTACGCCCAGCGCAATGTCCTCGGGAGTGGCAATGTCGCTGACCTTGCCAAAGTTGGAAACGGTCAGATTGTCCTTCATGTTTTCGTACGTGCGGTTCTTGGAAATGTCGCTGATGCGAAGGTCAACTTTGGAAATGTCGCCCTCCTCGCACATCTTTTCAATATGCTCCACCGTGCCAACGCCCGTCAGCTTTTGCGTCAGCCCCAGCAGTGTGCCTCCGCCAACGCCCGTGCCGCCCAGGTATTTGACCATAGTTGCGCCATCTACCTTTTTGGAGTGAATGAGTGCCGTACCCGTGCCCATACTAACAACAATGGCCTCGTCAAGTCCCGACAGATACAGACCGCCCAAGCCGATGCACTCAAATTCGGAAACGTTATTGCAGGGCAGGGAATAGATGGGCTGCGAGCGGAACGAAGAGCCGCCGCCCGTCATCATGACCTTATCAATGTCATCAAGCGAGAGACCGTTTTCCATGGTAAAGCGACCAAATGCGCCGTAAATCGAGGTGATGGGGTCGGTTGCCTGCACAAAAAGCGGTGCGATCAGCGTCTCGCTGCCCGCATCGCGGTGAAAGCCCACGATTTTTGTGGTCGAGCCGCCGACATCGATGCCCACGACTACCATATTTTTATCGTTTGTTGCGTTCATGATGAAAAATCCCCTCATATGCAAATAATATTCTATTACAGTATATCATGATATTGCAAAAAAATCAAGTATATGTTATAATGAAATGAAAAAACACCCAAGGAGCGGGGAAATGAATACCGAAAAAAACGTTTTAACATCCAAAAAGCTGTTTGTGTTTGACATGGACGGCACCATTTATCTTGGCAATCAGGTCTTTGACTTTGCCATTCGTTTTATCGACCATCTGCGCGCAAACGGCTATCGCGTGCTGTTTTTTACCAATAATGCGTCTCATACCACCGAGTTTTATATGGAAAAGCTGGAAAGACTTGGCTTCTCTCCTCGCGAGGACGAGATCATGACCTCGGGTGACGTGACCGTGGAGTTTCTCCGCCGTCACCGCGCGGGCAAGAGCGTTTACCTGGTGGGAACGCCCGAGCTGGTGGAGTATTTCGGTGCTTCGGGGATCCCTATGCTGACGGGAAGTGAAGCCGAGGCGGATATCGTGGTCACCAGCTTTGACACTACGTTGACCTATGAAAAGCTTGACTACGCCTGCAGATTCGTGCGCTGCGGTGCGGAATATCTTTCCACCCACCCGGATTTCAACTGTCCTACCGAGACAGGCTTTATTCCGGACAGCGGTGCGATTGCGGCATTCGTGACCGCCTCTACAGGCGTGCAGCCCACGTATTTCGGCAAGCCCTATGCCGAGACCGTGCAAATGATCTGCGAGGCGACGGGCATGGAAAAGCAGGACATCTGCATTTTTGGCGACAGACTTTATACCGATATTGCGCTTGGCCGCTTGCACGGCGTGACGGCTGTGCTTGTGCTGACGGGTGAGACGCAGCAAGCCGACGTGGATGCTGCCGAGCCCGCAAAACGACCCGATATGACCTTTGCTTCCTTGGCAGAGGTAGACTCTTTGATGTTTGGCTGATATTCTAAACCAAAATTAAAGGAGAATGATCATGAAACACACAGGCGTATGGATACGTTTTTTGCTTTGCACGCTGGCGGCTGCTATGCTGCTTTCGTTTGCGGCTTGCAATCCCGATAGCGGTGAGCAGGAGCAGATGTCTGCCCACGAATCAGAAAGCGTAGGGGTGATTCAAGAATCGACCGCAGATACCGAAACCGAGCCCGAAAGTGAACCCGAGTCCGAGTCCGAGACCGAAACACAGCCCGAGCCCGATGACGGCATTCCGCTGGATGCCTTTACCATCGGTGGCGTGGATATTACTTCCTTTACTCTGGTCGTGCAGGAGGGCGGCGCTGCTTGTGTGCGTAACAGCGCGGACGAGCTGGTGGAGTATCTCGAGCAGGCAACAGGCTACCGCGTCGAGGAAAAGGCCTCGGAGCATGAGATCGTGATCGGTGTGACCGACCGCGACACGCCTGCCGTGACCGAGGCAAGAGGTAAGGTGGAGCTGGACGGCTACACCATGCTCGAGGAGGGTGGCAGACTGTACATCACGGGCAGCTGCGATCGCGGCACCATGTACGGTGTGTATGATTTTCTGGAGAATTATCTGGGCGTGCGCTTTTTTGCGGCGGACACCACGGTGATCGTCAATCAAGCGTCTGCCGAGATTCCCGCGGGTTATACAAAGACGCACAATCCCAGCTTTGAGCTGCGTGATACCTATTGGTATGACATGCGCTACAAGCAGGATTTTGCCAACCATTCCAAGGATAACAGCTTTTACGACAGCTCCACGCCCGTCTCCGACATTGGCGGCGGCGTGGGCTATGCGGGCAGATTCGTGCACACCTTCAGCCTGTTGACGGGCGGTACGACCCACACGGGCAACGTGCAGCCCTGTCTGACCGATGAAGAAGTGTACCAAACCGTGCTTGCCAACGTGCGCGCATGGCTGGATGAAAATCCCGAGGCCACCATCATTTCTGTCTCGCAGAACGACTCGGATGCAGGTGTTGGCGGTTGCCAGTGCGCAAATTGCAAGGCGATCAACGACCGCGAAGGCAGCGAAATGGGCTCACTTCTGACCTTTGTCAACCGCATAGCGAATGATATCAAGGACGATTACCCCGGTGTGTATGTGGATACGCTGGCATACAGATATACCCGCACGCCTCCCAAGAATATCCGCCCTGCGGAGAACGTCATCATTCGTCTTTGCTCGATTGAGTGCTGCTTTACGCATGCGCTTTCGGAGTCCTGCATTTATAACAACTCCTTCCGCCAGGATATTCAAGCGTGGAGCGAGATCTGCGACAATCTGTACATCTGGGATTATACTTATAATGCTGAAACGTACTTCAGCTTTTTCCCCAACTTTGACGTGCTGCACGCCAACGTACAGTTTTATAAGGAGCACAATGTCAAGGGCGTGTTCCTTGAAGGCCAGCAGGTGTCTGTCTCGGGCGAATTTGCCGAGCTGCGCTCTTATCTGCTTGCAAAGCTTCTCTGGGATCCCGATATGACCGAGGAGCAGTACTACGCGTATATGGACGAGTTTATGCAGTACTATTATGGTCCCGGCTGGGTCAAGATCAAGGAGTACATGACTGCCATGACTGAGCATGCCGCCATTCACGACCCGCACGTGGGCATCTTTGACAAGGCAAGCGAGATGTATCCCTTCCTCAAAGAAAACGGCAAGCGTGACGCCAAGTTCGGCAGCAGGATGATGGCTTATTGGGAAGAGGCGTACGCGATGGCCGAGACCGACGAGCAAAGAGAGCACGTGGAGAAATCCTCGATCCAGGCCTATTATCTGTGCTCCCTGGAGGGGAGTGCCACTGTGCGCAAGAAGAATCTCAAAAAGGTGTACGAGCTTTGTGAGAAATACGGCATTGAGTATTATAAATACGTCGTTCCCATGCCGGATTCCTCGCACTCGGATGACCTCAACAGTCTTTTGTAAACAATCTGAAAGGAAAAATTTATGGCATTTGATGCTGGTATGCTTGCCTGCGTGCTGGACGAGATCACTCGGACGGGGCAGGGAGGCAGAATAGAGCGCGTGCTGCAGCCCGAGCGTGACGAGATCGTGCTGCAAATGCGCACAACCGAGGGCGGGAAGCGCCTTTTGATCAACGCGGGCTCGAATAACCCGCGCATCGGCTTTACCGAATCTCAAAAGGAAAATCCGCAGCAGCCCCCCATGTTCTGCATGCTTTTGCGCAAGTATTTGTCGGGCGCAAAGCTGGCGGCGGTCAGACAGATCGGCTTTGAGCGCGTTTGTGAGCTGGTGTTTGAGGGCCGCGATGAAATGGGCTTTGATTGCACGCGCTATCTGATCGCTGAGATCATGGGCAAATACAGCAATCTGATCTTTGCGGATGAAAATAAAAAGATCCTGGCCGTGCTCAAAACGGTGGATTTCACCACCTCGAGCAAGCGCCAGGTGCTGCCGGGCATGACTTACGAGCTGCCGCCCGCACAGAATAAGTGCGATCCCGTGACCGAAACGGCCGAGGGATTTGCAAAGGCATATGCCGAGGCTGATCCCAAGCAGCGCACCGACCGCTGGATATTGGAGCGGTACATGGGCATTTCCGCGTCTGTTGCAAGGGAAATGGCGTACAGAGCCACGCGCTTTACCGACACGCCCATCAAATACTGCACGGCCGCCGAGCTGTGGCGCGCGTTTGATGCGATCATGGGTGCGGTACGCACGGGGAATTATTGCCCCACGCTGGTCACCGACGGCACAAAGCCTGTCGAATATGCATTCGTATCGCTGACGCATTACGGTGCGGACATGCCGCGCGAGGAGTTTGAGAGCGCGGGCAAGCTGCTGGACGTGTTCTTTGCCACGCGCGACCGCGAAAATCGCATCAAGCAAAGAGCGGCCGACGTGCTTTCCTTGCTGACGCACGGTGAGAGCCGCATTGTAAAGAAATTGGAGGCGCAAAGATCCGAGCTTGCCGAGTGCGAGCAGGCCGAGAAGTATAAGAAGTACGGTGATCTGATCATGGGCAATTTGTATTGCCTTGAGAAGGGTATGACGCGTGCCGAGCTTGTGGACTACGAGGAGTGGGACGAGCAGAGCGGCACGTACGGTACTTGCATCGTGGAGCTGGACGAGCGTCTGACTCCCGTGGCCAACGGGCAGAAGTACTTCAAAAAATACACCAAGCTGCGCAACGCCAAGGTGGAGTTGACGCGCCAGATCGAGCTGGGTGAGACTGAGCTTGCGTACCTGTATACCGTGTTTGACGCGCTGACGCGCGCAGAGACCCAGGCAGACCTGGACGAGATCCGCGAGGAGCTGTACCGCTTTGGCTACGCTTCGCGCATGAAGGGCTATGCCGCGCCCAAAAAGAACAAGAATCCTGTGGTCATGCAGTTTACCACGACCAACGGATATCGCGTGCTGTGCGGCAAGAACAACGTGCAAAACGAGTATATTACGCACAAGGTGGCCGATCGAAACGACTGGTGGTTCCACGTCAAGGGCATGCCCGGCTCGCACGCAGTCATGCTGTGCGACGGCGAAGAGCCGCCTGCAGAGGACTTTACCGATGCGGCCGAGATCGCGGCCTACCACTCCAAGGCAACGGGCGAGAACATCGCGGTGGACTATATCCAGGTGCGTCATGTCAAAAAGCCGCCCGCGGCAAAGCCCGGCCTTGTGATCTATCACACCAACTGGACGGCTTACGTCACACCGGACGAGGAAAAGATCAAAAGGATGAGAAATAAATAAAAGCAGCCCGATGAGGATGAGGAATAAGCGAGACAATATACGGAAAAATTAGTTGCCGCAGGCAAGGAGGAGCAAGCCCCTCGCCTACGGTTGTATAGGTCTTGGTTGTTGAAACCTAAGCATATTCGTCCAACCAATATATCGGGCGTAGGGGAGGGGCTTGCTCCTCCTTGCCTGCGGCAACTACTTATAAAATAAACAAACAAGGACTGCATTCATATGATACAGTCCTTGTTTTGTATGCAATTCTTCGCTATTTCTGCAACCCCATCGGGCTGCTTTTCTTTTTTACTTCAAAGGCTCAACGAACGTAGCCTTTTCAATCACCACGTCGGTGGTAGGCTTGTCGTTGCCGTCGGTTTGCACCGCTGCGATGGCGTCAACCACGTCCATGCCTGCCAGCACGTAGCCGAATGCTGCGTATTTGGTATCCAGGTCGTGGGTGGTCGCGTCACAAATAAAGAACTGATTGGATGCGCTGTCCATGCTGATGCTTGTTCTTGCCATGGAAATGACGCCGCGCACGTGAAGCAGGTTGTTTTCCACGCCGTTTGCAGAGAATTCGCCCTTGATCGAAGCAACCTCGTGCTGCTTGCCGGTGGTGTCAAAGCCGCCGCCCTGGATCATGAAATTCTGAATGACGCGGTGGAAGATCTTGTCCGAGTAGTGGCCTTCCTTGACTAACTTCTGGAAGTTCTCCACGCTCTTGGGAGCCACGTCGGGACGCAGACGGAGCACGATCTCACCGTAGTCCTTGACCGTGATCTTGACGTAATCGGTCACCTCTGCGGTCTCTGCAAAATCGGTAGCTGCAAAGGAGTTGATCTCGCTCTTGATCTCTTCCATATTGACCTCAACCTTTTCTGCCTCGGGCTCAAATGCACCCGTACCTGCCAGGATGGCAATGACGACCGCCGCTACGACAGCCAGGCAAATGCCAACGGTCACCCAGGTGATGATCAGGTTGGTATTGTCCTTCTTGGGCTGCACGTTGCGTGCCTGATAACCCTTGTTACTGTATCTTTTACTCATGTTCTTCTACCTTTCTCATTATAATATAGCAAAAGTATTTTAACAGATGTGCGCGTTTCTGTCAAGTACAGGGGATAGGAATTTGCATTTTGGACACATATAGGTATATAGGGAGGTGAGGAAAATGCAGAGAACACAATGGACTACGCGGGCCGTGGGCGCGCTTTCGATGGTCGTGCTGATTTATCTTGCGGGGAGGTACGGCGTGCCCATTCTTGCACCGTTTTTGCTCTCGGGCGTGGTGGTGCTGTTTGTGCATCCATGGGGCAAGCGACTTTCAAGGTTGACCGCGGTGCGCCCGGGCATTTGTAACGTGGCCGTGCTGATCGCGCTGCTTTTGGTGCTTGGGGGAGCATTATATCTTGGCGGCTATTATCTGTGGCGCGAGGCGGGCGCGTTTTATGCCTGGCTTTCGGAGTATGCGGATTCCTTGACAAGCGCGATCGGGGGCTTGTTTGCCACAAAGGGGCAGGGGAGTGCGCTACCCGCGTTTCTGCAAAGGATTCTTGCGCTGCCGCTGATTGCCGATTTGTTCGGAGGCCTGGAGCAGCTGGTGCAATCGCTGGCCAAAACGCTGCTCTCAAGGTTTGGCGAGGCTTTGACGGGAGCAGCGTTGAACGCAGCGACGGGGCTGCCGTCCGCAGCACTTTCGGTGCTGGTGTTCGGATTTTCATGCTTTTATCTTGCTTTGGATGGTGAGCGGACGTATGCATGGTTGCTTGACCGCTGCCAGCCCGGGCAGCGCGAGCGCGTGCGGGGCATTCTTGCATCGGTTGCGGATGCCTTGCGCGGGTATCTGCGCGCGTATGGGTTGATTTTTCTTTTGACCTTTACAGAGCTGCTGATCGGTTTTTTAATCATTGGCGTCAAGTATGCGTTTTTGCTGGCGGTGCTGATCGCCCTTTTGGATCTGTTGCCCGTGCTTGGCTCGGGTGCGGTGCTCGTGCCTTGGAGCGTCTTGTCATTTTTGTTAGGCAACGTGCGCGTGGGCGCGGGGCTTTTGATTATGTTTGGCATCATTACGCTGGTGCGGCAGATCGCCGAGCCCAAGATCGTAGGGAGCAGCCTGGGGCTGCACCCGCTGCTGACGCTGGGGGCGATGTACGTGGCCTTTCGTCTGTTCGGCGCGATCGGTCTTGTGCTTGGGCCGTGCGCGGCGCTGATTGCGAAAGTGATATTGCAGCAGAGCTGCAGTGATATTCCGACTATGTCGGAGTGATATTCGCCTGTGGCGAGTGGTATTGCGGTTGTACCGCAGTTTTATAAATAAATGACCGCGGACGGATTTTTCCGTACGCGGTCATTTATTTGTGCTTTTCGGTGGGTTAGGCCGAAGGTGCATTACAGATTGTTGAGTGCCTTGGTGAACTGGCTCTTCTTGTGAGCAGCCGCATTCTTGTGAATGATGCCCTTGGAAGCTGCTACGTCGATCTTCTTAACAGCTGCCTTGTAGGTAGCCTGTGCCAGCTCAGCGTCACCGGATGCAAGAGCAGCTTCGTACTTCTTGATGTCGGTCTTGAGTGCAGAGCGGAACGCCTTGTTCTTCAGAGTCTTGGTCTCGATAACCTTTACTCTCTTCTTTGCAGACTTAATGTTCGGCAAGTTCGTATACCTCC
The DNA here is from genome assembly GCA_964501175.1 of uncultured Clostridium sp. Classification (GTDB taxonomy): domain Bacteria; phylum Bacillota; class Clostridia; order Oscillospirales; family CAG-272; genus SVQP01. The sequence goes on along the minus strand of CAZCRV010000030.1, from coordinate 5,405 downwards.
ATATAAATTTTCCATATGTGGTGCTCCGTGCTCTCGTGCCTGAGAGGGTGCACTCGCAAGGTACCCCATATACTCCAATATCATACCACAAATTTTTCCCGATTGCAAGAGGTTTTTGAAAATTATTTTGCTAAAATTTAGGCAGAATTCGTGCTTTGTTTTGTGCAAAATCTGCACATGCTTGCCGATATATAAATATATATGAAAAATTTTCAAAAAAATATCGGAAAACCCTTGACAAACGAAAAAACCTTTGCTATAATATTAAACTGCATTATAATCGCTTGCAGTATGGGGTTTTACTGCCAATGCGACAAAATACACAGTTATTTTTGGCGCGATTTATGCAAAAAAGATAACAAAAAAGACAGTGAGCTGCCTCGGCAGCTACCAACTACTTTGAATGGAGTGAAAAATTACATGGTCAATTTGAAAGAGCAAAAGCTCGGACAGAACGTGAGAAAGTCCTTCTCGCGTAACACCCGCTTCAATCTCGAGCTCCCCAATCTGGTCGAGATCCAGACCAAGTCGTTCCAGTGGTTCCTGGACGAGGGTCTGATGGAGGTCCTTCGTGACGTCTCTCCTATCACCGACTACTCCGGTAACCTTTCCATCGAATTTGTATCCTTCTCGCTGGATTCCAAGCCCAAGTATCCCGTGGAAGAGTGCAAGGAGCGCGACGTAAACTATGCCGCACCGCTCAAGGTCAACGTTCGTCTGACCAACAAGCAGACCGGCGAGGTGAAGCAGACCGACATTTATATGGGCGACTTCCCCCTGATGACCGAAACCGGCACCTTCGTCATCAACGGTGCAGAGCGTGTTATCGTTTCTCAGATTATCCGTTCTCCCGGTATGTACTACTCCTTTGATATTGATAAAGCCGGTAAGCGCACTTATGCCGCAACCGTCATTCCTTACCGTGGCGCATGGCTGGAGTATGAGACCGACGCCAACGGCGTGATGTACGTTCGTATCGATAAGAACAGAAAGGTCCCCATGACCATGTTCATCCGCGCTCTGGGTGTGGAATCCAGAGAGGAGATCTATGCGCTGCTGGGTGAGGACGAAAGACTCGCTGCAACCTTTGAAAAGGATGAGAGTGAGGATCTTGCAGTCCGCAATCATACCACTCCTTACGTTGAAGCACTCAAGGAGATCTACAAGAAGCTGCGTCCCGGCGAGCCTCCGCTGGTAGAGTCTGCTCAGCAGCTGATCAATAACTATTTCTTTGACCCCAAGAGATACGATATTGCTCCCGTAGGTCGCTATAAGTATAATAAGAAGGTAGCTCTGCACTCCAGACTCAAGAACCGCAAGCTGGCAGCTGACCTGATCAGCCCCCTGACCGGTGAGATTCTGTTTGAAAAGGGCACAGTTCTGACCCGCGACATGGCAATCGATGCCGAGAACGCAGGCGTGAACGAGGCATTTGTTGAGTTGGATAACGGCAAGGTCGTCAAGATCCTGTCCAACAATACCATCGAGCCCAAGTACGTCATTGGCTTTGATCTTGAGGATTGCGGCATTACCGGTAAGGTTTGCACCGGAGTTCTGCTTGAGATCGCGGAAGGCTGCGCAGGCGACGTAGACGCTATCAAGGAGGCAGCAAAGGAGAGAATCGGTGAGCTTGCACCCAAGCACATCACCAAGGACGATATCTTTGCTTCCATTAACTATATTCTGACCCTTGCAAACGGCATCGGTACCGTGGACGACATCGACCACCTGGGCAACCGTCGTATTCGTTCCGTGGGTGAGCAGCTTCAGAACCAGTTGCGCATCGGCTTCTCCCGTATGGATAAGATCATCAAGGAGAGAATGACCACCCAGGACAACGAAAAGCTGACTCCTCAGGCGTTGATCAACATCCGTCCCGTTGCAACCGTCATTCGTGAATTCTTCGGCTCTTCTCAGCTTTCCCAGTTCATGGACCAGAATAACCCCCTGGCTGAGCTGACCCACAAGCGCCGTCTTTCCGCACTGGGTCCCGGCGGTCTTTCCCGTGACCGCGCATCCTTCGACGTCCGTGACGTTCACTACACCCACTACGGTCGTATGTGTCCCATCGAGACCCCCGAAGGCCCTAACATCGGTCTGATTTCCTATCTGACCACCTATGCACGCATCAGCAACTACGGCTTCATCGAGGCTCCTTACCGCAAGGTAGTTCACCTTCAGAAGGAGGATGGCACGGTAGAACACATCGTCACCGACGAGGTGGAATACATGACTGCGGACGTTGAGGATAACTACATCATCGCGCAGGCAAACGAGCCACTGGATGAAAACAGCCACTTTATCAATAAGAAGGTCACCGCGCGTGACAAGACCGAGATTCTGGAAATCGACGTATCCAAGATTGACTATATGGACGTTTCTCCTAAGATGGTGGTGTCCGTTGCAACCGCTATGATCCCCTTCTTGGAGAACGACGACAACTCCCGTGCACTCATGGGCTCCAACATGCAGAAGCAGGCTGTGCCGCTGATGGTCACCGACAGTCCCATCGTCGGTACCGGTATGGAGTACAAGGCAGCGGTTGACTCCGGTGTCGTTGTCGTAGCCAAGAACGCAGGTCGCGTAGAGCGCGTTGAGGCTGACAAGATCGTCATTGTGACCGATGAGGGCATCAAGGACGTTTACACGCTTTCCAAGTTCAAGCGTACCAACCAGGGCACTTGCTTTAACCAGAGACCTCTGGTTGACAAGGGCCAGCTGATCGAAGCGGGTCAGGTGATCGCGGACGGTCCCGCAACCTGCAACGGTGAGATCTCGCTGGGTAAGAACGCGCTGATCGGCTTTATGACCTGGGAAGGTTATAACTACGAGGACGCAGTTCTGCTCAACGAAAGACTGGTACGTGACGACGTATATACCTCCTTGCACATTGAGGAATACTCTCATGAGGCAAGAGACACCAAGCTCGGTCCGGAAGAGATCACCCGCGAGATCCCCAACGTCGGCGACGACGCACTCAAGGATCTGAACGCAGAGGGTATTGTCAAGAAGGGTACCGAGGTCAGAGCAGGCGACATTCTGGTCGGTAAGATCACCCCCAAGGGCGAGACCGAGCTGACCGCAGAAGAAAGACTGCTGCGCGCCATCTTCGGCGAGAAGGCAAGAGAAGTCAGAGATACCTCTCTGCGTCTGCCTCACGGCGAGAGCGGCGTGGTCGTGGACGTTCGCGTCTTCTCTCACGAGCAGGGCGACGAGCTGCCCGCAGGCGTTAATAAGGTAGTTAAGGTTTATATCGCACAGAAGAGAAAGATCTCTGTGGGCGACAAGATGGCAGGCCGTCACGGTAACAAGGGTGTCGTTTCGCGCATTCTGCCTCCCGAGGATATGCCTTTCCTGCCCGACGGCACACCTCTGGATATCGTGCTCAACCCCCTGGGCGTACCTTCCCGTATGAACATCGGTCAGGTGCTTGAGGTTCACTTGGGTATTGCGTCCAAGAAGCTGGGCTGGAAGATCATGACCCCCGTGTTCGACGGTGCAAACGAGCGCGACATCAGCGAATGTCTGCGCATGGCAGGACTTTCCCGTGACCTGTTCGCGGGCGAGAATCCCGAGGGTAAGGAGCTCTTTGAAGAGATCGTAAACCTCGACGGTACCAAGGACTACAGATTGCTCACTCCCGAACAGAGAAGCGATCCCGAATATATTGAACAGATGCGCCGCGCTAAGAGACTCAAGCTGTTCGACGGCAAAACCGTTCTGTACGACGGCAGAACGGGTGAGCCCTTTGATAACCCCGTAACCGTAGGTATCATGTATTACCTCAAGCTGCACCACCTGGTCGACGATAAGATCCACGCTCGTTCCAACGGTCCTTACTCGCTGGTTACTCAGCAGCCCTTGGGCGGTAAGGCTCAGTTTGGCGGTCAGAGATTCGGTGAGATGGAGGTTTGGGCCCTGGAAGCATACGGTGCCGCATACACGCTGCAGGAGATCCTGACTGTCAAGTCGGACGATATCGCAGGCCGCCGCAAGGCTTACGAAGCCATCATCAAGGGTCAGAACATTCCCACTCCGGGTGTTCCCGAATCCTTTAAGGTGCTGGTTAAGGAGCTGCAGGCTCTGGCTTTGGATATCCGCGTGCTCGACCAGAACGGCGAGGAGATCCAGCTGTCCACTCTGTGCAACGATGACGATGGACCCGCATTCGCCAACAAGGCAGACCGTGCTGCGATTGACGAAGCAATCGGCAACGACACGCTGCAGATGGGTGATCTTCGCGAGGCGTTCACGCTTGAGGACGAGGACGGCGAGGCAATCGAGGATGATGAGCTGCTCTTTGACGGCTTTGAATCCGAGGGCGACGATTACTACGACGGGGAAGAGTAATTTCCCAATATATAAATTAAGTTAAGTTAGGAGAACAGCTGTGGAGCATAGTGAATTTTCTTCAATCAAGATTGGTCTGGCATCTCCGGAAATGATCAGAGAATGGTCTTACGGCGAGGTTAATAAGCCCGAGACTATCAACTACAGAACTCTCAAAGCGGAAGTAGGCGGTCTGTTCTGCGAGCGTATCTTTGGCCCTACCAAGGACGGCGCTTGTATGTGCGGCAAATATAAGAATTCTCACAGCAAGGAAGTCATCCGTTGTGAGAAGTGCGGTGTGGACGTTACCACCAAGAAGGTAAGACGTGAGAGAATGGGTCACATTGAGCTGGCCGCCCCCGTATCCCACATCTGGTATTTCAAGGCAATTCCTTCCCGTATGGCGCTGGTGCTGGACATTTCGCCCAAGCAGCTTGAGCAGGTGCTGTACTTTGCAGAGAACGTAGTGCTGGATCCCGGTACCACTCCCCTGGAAAAGGGCATGGTGCTTTCCGAGAAGGCATATATGGACAACCGCGAAATGTACGGCAACGACTTCCGCGTCGGTATGGGCGCTGAGGCTGTTAAGGAGCTTTTGCAGGGAGTTGACGTAGAGGCGCTTTCCGCGCAGCTCAAGCAGGAGCTGCTGACCGCTTCCGGACAGAAGAAAACAAGAATTATCAAGAGACTGGAGGTTGTGGAGGCCTTCCGCAAATCCGGTAATAAGCTGGAGTGGATGGTTCTGGACGCAGTTCCCGTCATCCCCCCCGATATCCGACCCATGGTACAGTTGGACGGCGGCAGATTTGCTTCCTCCGACCTCAATGAGCTTTACCGCAGAGTCATCAGCCGTAACAACCGTCTGAAGAAACTCATGGAGATCCGTACCCCCGAAATCGTGATCCGTAACGAAAAGAGAATGCTGCAGGAAGCAGTAGACGCGCTGATCGACAACGGCAGACGCGGAAAGCCCGTCACCGGCCCCTCCAACAGAGCACTCAAGTCGCTCTCCGAGATGCTGCGCGGTAAGCAGGGTCGTTTCCGTCAGAACCTGCTGGGTAAGCGTGTTGACTACT
>CAZCRV010000029.1:0-13933 GCA_964501175.1 uncultured Clostridium sp. | reverse complement strand
GAACCCGCAGCATCAGCTTGGGAAGCTGAGGTTTTACCACTAGACTATGCCTGCGTACCTGTCTATTATATACCAAACCGAGGAATTTGTCAATCCCATATGGGCAAATCCCTCGGTTTTTTGTTTTCATTTATCGCGCATATTCGCGCTCTTCGCTCAAATCTCCACCAATACCGCATTTCTTGCGGGCACAGTGATCTGCTTGCCGTCCACGGTGCAGACCTCGTCCGCGTCGCCCGGGTTGACAAAGATCTGTGCGCGCGTGCCGTCCTCAGCCTGCCATGCCGTGGTGTACACGGTCGGGAAGGTGCAGGAGTGTCCGTACCACTCCATAAAGAATTCCTTGTGCCCACACTCCACCTTGCTTGCGGAGATCATGCGACCCGCGTGCAGATATTTGCCTGCCTCTTCGCGGTAGAATTTACAAAGGTTTGCCACAAGGTCAAGTGCCTTTTCTCTGTCGGGCAGGCGCGAGAAGTCGTGATTACCCCAGTTGGTCATCAGGTTGCCGTCAGGCGTCATGACCAAGGTCATCAGATCTCCCGCCGCAAACGAATAGCCAATACGGTAATTCAGTGTATCCTGGTCGTTTCCGAACGGGCAGGACACCTGGTTGCCCATGAAATTGCGTAGATATTCGTGATACAGATAGGCATACAGCGGCACGGGCGTACCGATGTGGTAATTGAGCTCAAAGCGGTTGTCGCTCATAAGCAAATTGCCCATAAACGGCTCTGCCGCTGCAGACTCACAACCAAGCAGCATGCCGTTCGCCTTGCTGTTCCACTCGCTCAGCATGGTCTGCATATTCTTTGTCATCCACGCACCGGGTGCAGGCGGATGGCCGTGCTCGCGGCTGTAACAGAAATACTGCCCGCCGCCGTGATTTTGGTCCAAAATCTGCGCGTAATCAATGCCGCTTTCAAACAAGGGCTCGTACGCAGTTGCCAAGATATCGTGCCCTACCTCGGACGCAGGGCAAATATCATATCCCCTTCTCTGCCCCGTGCAAATGCGGCTGACGGCCACCTTGCCATCGGGTCCTGCGCACATACCGCGCTCAAGATTTTCACGCTCGCAGGTCTCGGTGCAATCGTAATCGTCCACCAAATTGCTCTTTAAGGTATAGCCAAAGCCCGAGCAATACACGCCAAGCAAGTCGCCCTGCGCATGCAGCGCATCCTTGAACGCGGTGAAGCTCTCCACGCCACCGTAAGGCGGCCAGACGTAGGGAGGTGCCCAGGGGGCTGTGCCCTCCCAATGCATCAGCAACACCAACAGCTTTGTCCCCGCCTGCGACTTGATCCGGTCGAGCAGCGGCAGCGCGTTGGTGTACGGGAAGAGCGCGTTAGGGCTCATTTCGTCCATATCGTGAATGCCGCGCACGCAATACGTCACCACCAAGGGGCTCTCGGCATACCAAGCGGGCAGCTCGGGATTCTCCTTGATCTTCTTGACTTCGGGCGGCAGGGTTCGCTCAAACCACGCTCGGTACACCTCGGCAGCAGACTCCCAGCGACCGTCTACGGCAGTCCACACGATATCGTAATCCATGCAAAAATCCTGTCCGAAATCCACACCGCAGAACAGTCGCATCTGCATGGTAATACCGCCATTCTCCGCGTAAAAGCTGATGCCCTTGACGCCGCGCGCCACGTCGTGCGCACCGAGATACAAGCCCGCATCCTCCCACAGATACGCCATCATCTGCGAGCAGATCATGTTGGGAAACACGGGATAGCAGCCAAGGCTGGGATATTCGGGCTCCCAATGTCGGAAGTCGGTCATTTGTCTGTGATCGTTGTTGGAGATCAGTGCACCCTCATTGTAAGGCAGCAGAATCTGCCCACCATCGCCGCTTTGGTTGTTGTCCTTGAGCACGGGCAGGCTGAGCAGCGGAAAATCGATCCACTCAACGAAATGCCCCGCGTCAAGGCCTTGCACGTCGGCGCGCCAGGCGGCACTTCCCTGTTTGTTCGCAAGATGCACGCGCACGGACAGGTCTGCCACACCAAAGCCCGCATAGATCGCACCGTCCTCGGTTTCGGTGCAAATGCTCGCGTCACTTGCGCGCAAAACGGTAGCCGTGCCGTCCGCGTCGCGCAAGCGCAGCGCAAACAGCGGCGTGGGGGTGCATACGCGCTCGCGTCCGCCAAGCACAAGCGAAATGATCTTCCCCGCGGCAAAATCCACGGTCAATGTCATATTTGTCAGCTGCAAGGTAAGCATATTCTTCTCCTTTTGCGTTGTTACCGGCTTCATTATACCATTATACCACACCTTCCCCTACTTTTTCAATCTGCTCTTGCAATATTTTTCCTTTTGTGCTATACTGTGCTATACTGATAGGGTGCTTTGCACAATCCGACAAAAGGAGGAGATATCCATGAAAAAACTGCAAAAATCCTCCGAGCTGCTTTGGCTGTTCGGTATCATATTCGTCGCGCTTGGCGTTGCCATTTGCTCCAAGGCCGACCTTGGCGTTTCCATGATCGCAGCCCCCGCGTTTGTCATTCAAGAGGCGCTGTCGACTCTTTGGCCATCCCTGAGCGTTGGCATGACCGAGTATCTGATCCAAGGGCTGTTGCTCTTGCTGCTTTGCCTGGTCATTCGCCGCTTCCGCTGGCATTACCTGCTGGCATTTGTGGTGGCGGTCATTTATGGCTACACGCTCAACCTGTTCCTTTGGCTGCTTAGCGGCGTCAGCTTTGACGCGGTCTGGCTGCGCTGGGTCATGCTGATCGTGGGAGACTTGATCACAGGCTTTGGCGTGGCGTGCTTTTTCCGCACCTACATGCCGCTGCAGGTCTACGAGCTGTTCGTGGCCGAGCTTGCAAATTGCATCAATTTCAAGATCGGGCGCGTCAAGACCATCTTTGATTACACGCTGCTCGCCCTTTCGCTGATCATGGCGCTGACGCTCTTTGGCGACGTAACCAAGTTTGATTGGTCCACCATTTACTATGCAAGCTTCCACAGCATCGGCCTTGGCACGTTGGTCACCACGCTGATCAATTCTCCCATCATCACGCTCATGGGCAAGCTGCTGGACGCACTCTTTGAACCGACACCCCTGTTCCCGAGGCTCAAAAAAGCCCTTGGCAGAGACTAAAAGGAGACATGTATGAACAACGTAGAACGCAGAGATGCCGAAATGCTTTACATGTTTGACCGCGACACCGCGATGCAGATGAAGCAGGCACGGCTGCTGCTCAACACGCTTAACAAGGCGGACTATACCGATTACGCCACCATTCGAGAAGCAGTCAAGCAACTGCTTGGCGGTTCTGATGACACCACCATGATCAACCCGCCCTTTTATTGCGACTATGGCCGCAACATTTTTGTGGGCAAGAACTTTTTTGCCAACTTCAACTGCACCATTCTGGACGTAGCCCGCGTCACCATTGGCGACAACTGCTTCCTCGCCCCCGGTGTGGGTATTTATACGGCAGGACACCCCATTCACCCCGAAATTCGCAACACAGGCTACGAATACGGCATTGGCATCACGATTGGCGACAATGTATGGATCGGCGCGCAGAGCGTGATCTGCCCGGGTGTGCACATTGGAAATAACGTCGTCATCGGTGCGGGCAGCGTGGTCACACACGACATTCCCGATATGTGTGTTGCCGCGGGCAACCCCTGCCGCGTCATTCGACCAATCACTGACGAGGATAAGCTGTATTATTTCAAGAAAAGAAGAATCGACCCCGAAATTGAGGAGATTTTGAAGCAATAAATTCTCCTTTAAGGACATCACGCTTTGCTCGGCGGGGGTTTTACTATGTAATTTTAATTCTTCTTTCTACCGATCACAAGCACTCCCAGGCAAATGCAAGCAATCAGAGCTGCAGAAGCTGTCACGGATTTGCATCCGCCCTCGGCTTCGGGCTCGGTTTCTTCGGTCGATTCTTGAATCGACCCTACAGTTTCGTCTGTAGTTTCAACGGACTCGGTGGTCACTTCTTCGGTGGTGGACTGCTCGGGCACGGTGTTCTGCTGCGTGCTGACGTAGCTGTACTTGAATCTTGCGCCGGGAGCAACGTCACCCGAAATGTAAAAGTCCATAATATCGCCTGAGAAGGTGGAATAATCACCCTCGTCGTGCACGTTATCGGTCCAGGAGAAATTGATGGTAAAGTCGTTGCCCGAAAGGCCGAGATCACTTTTGGCCACCTTGACGGTCATATATCTGCCGTCCACGGTGTACGCGCAATCCGCAACCTTGGTGCTCTCGTAGCCGTTGCCAGAGAACTTTTCAAGCACGACGGTATCGGCGCTTGCTGCCGACTTATTGATCACGTACTCAAAGGTCTCCCAGCCCTGATTCTGCTGGTCGGAATCGATATAAAGCGTCATCCACAGGCTGTCCGTATAGGGTGTGATGTTCTCTGCGCACTCCACGTTGAAGTATACGTACTCATCGTCACGTGCCACCTGTGCACCAATCAGGTCGTTTCTGCCCGAGGTCTCGGTGTAGTAGTTGTTGCCGTAGCCCGAGCTCTTACGGTCGCCCGTGTTGTTGGCGTACGCCTCGTAGTAAGGCGCTACGTCCTTCCATTGTGCCTGGCCTGCACCAAGATCAATGGTAGCAGCAAAGCTGGGCTCGGGGATGGGATTGACGCCCTTATACTGACGGGCAAAGTTGACAAACTGGTAATAATAGTGATCCTTCAGCTCTCCCTTGGTGGGCTCAAGGTCACGGGAATGCTCGTTATCAAACTGGTCAACCAAAGCGTTGTTGACCTGGGAATTTGCGCCTCCCCAGGGATTGGGCTGACGCCATGCGTGCCACTCGTTCCAGCCGGTGACAAAGATGACCTCGGGGTCAACCTCCAGCGCATAATTAAACTGTTCAGCAAACTGGTATCCCCACAGGGATGCGCTCGGGCCTTCCTTTTCGTATCTGTCCGGGTAATCCGAGGTGTAGGAACGGCCCATAACGTTCTCGCCGTTCATGGCCGTGATCTCGTGCGTGACGTAGTTGTGGTTGACCGCTACGCCTACCGACATCTGCTCGATCTCACCCTTTTTGATGCCCTTCGCACCCGTTGCCGAGTACAATGCCTGCGGATAAGTGGACAGCCAGCCCCATTGCTTTGCCGCCGTACTCGTTACCAGATATTCGGGCTGACCTGCGCGCCAGTTAAAGAAGTTCTTGATCTCCTTGCCGATCTCACCGCTCGGAACTGCGTTGCGGATGCCCATCAGCATGGGCTTCCCTTCCCAATAGAACCACAGATCCTGATAAAGCCCCGGTTTATAGATATCGTGATAGATCACGTTTGCCTGCGAAATTGCACCGTCGTGCGCACCGAAGGGCAGCAGGAAGGACACCTTGGGAACGTCCACGCCACCGCTCTTGAGTGCCTCCTCCCAGGTGGGATACAGCACAAGATAGCTCTCTCTCCATGTATAGCCGCCGTTGGTGTTATCGGTAAAGACGGTATCGACGCCCGCATTGGCCAAAAGCTCAGCCTGGCGACGCAGTACCCAGGGGTCTTCGGTGGTATAAAAGCCGTAGATCGGTTCGTTCCAGAAGCAATAATGACCGGTGCCTACCCATGCCTGATGGTTATAATCGTTCTTGGCATCGGGATATTGCTTTAAGAGCTCGGTCGTATTGACCGCACCCTGTGCCGCGGTTTCCTTGGTGTGCCAGGTCCAATAGAACATGGCCAGAGTCTTGTCCTCGCGCGGTGCGCCAACGTCGGCATAGGTCAAGGAAACTCTGCCAAGGCCGTCGGTAAATACCCAGGTGTCGGGCATCACCGTGGTCTGATGACTCAGACTGTCCTCGGGAATGACCACGGGCTCGTCGGGCTCTTCAAAGGTCTGCGGCTCAAGCGCAAAGAAGGGCTGCTCCACGGTCTCTGTAAACGTGACCTTCATATCCCAGTCTTTTCTGCTCTCCGAGCCGTTGGTATACACAAAGCTGCCGTTATCCGAATAGTCCTGCACCCAAACGCCAACCTGTCCGCGCACGTCGTGAATGCGCAAAAAATACTCGCCTGCGGGCAGCGCGTCAAAGGTCAGCTTGTTGTATGCATTGTCACGCAAGGGGTCAAAGCGCTGCGTGACCAGCGGATCCGCAAGAATCGTCGTATCATAATTGGTATCCCACGCGTAAAGGCTGAGTGTGGCTGCCGAGTCGGACGTGCTCCAAGTGGGCATGGAGACAGCAACCTCGGTAAATGCACCGTTCATGCCAAGTCGGATACCGTAATCTCCTCCAACGCTTTGCGCACTTCTTCCCGTGCCCGAGCTGCTGTGCACATTGACCACAGAACCGTCTGCAAATACGGTCTGCACGCATACGGCTGCCAGCATGGACAGCGTCATGAGCAGGCAAAGCACACTTGTGATAGTTTTGCGATTGAATTTCATAATTACCTCCTTATCATGATTGGGGGTGTTGTTGGCAAAATTATACCATAAATCAGCACATGCGTCAATAGAGTTGCGCTATTTTCACAAAAGAAAGACGGATGACGCATGGGGTGTTGTCCTTATCGGAGAAATAAACCAAGGGTATGGGCAAAGACGCGGGCATTTGTAATACAAATGCGAAACCGGCGATAAAAACGGAAGAGAGAGTAATGCGGAAACAAAATGTCGCAAAACTCTCTCTTTTCTGCTTTAAGTAAGTGATATTCTTTGCTTTCGCAAAGAGTGATATTATTGCTGTCGCAATAGTGATATTGAAGCTTTCAGCTTCAGTGATATTCTATTCGCCTCTAAACTCGCGTAGCGAATACCACTTGGACGAAGTCCAAATATCACTGCGTAGCAATAGAACTCGCCAGAGGCGAATAGAACCGGCGTGATACTCCGATAAGAGTATCACGCCATGCGTCATCCGCCTATCTATTACCGAAAAATACAAACGATCAGATAGATCAGCACCGAAAGAATCGCGCCGGGCGAGGCAAAGGCCAGGCCGATATTCTTAGCAATTTGGCTGCCTGAAAGCTTTTCTGCAGGCTTGTATTCGTCCGATGCGCCATTCTTTGCGTACGCGCGGTACAGTCTGCTGCACTCGCCGCAGAATACGGCCAGGCACAAAAGCAGCGCTGCGATCATCAGGATCAAAAACAGCGTCGTTGCGCTCTGTGTGACGTAAAAATCCGTAAAGCCGCCCTGCCCGAACAGGCAAAACATGTTATACAGAAAATGCACGATCATGGTGCAAAAGATCGAGCGCGTAGCGTACATGGTCAAGGCCAGAATCACACCCGCAAACAAATACACGGGCATAGCCGGCAGGTTGAAATGCAGCATGGAGAATAACAGCGAGCTGACAGTCACGGCACAAACCACGCCTCTACCCTCAAATTCGGCACAAAGCATGCCGCGATAAATGGTTTCTTCGCAAACCGCGGGCAAAATCGCATAAGCCAGCACCAGGTACAGTATCCCCGCCATGGTGCCGTCATGCCTGGAGGTAAAGGTATCGTAGAGCACAAAGCTCTGCCCCTCGCTCAGATTCCCCATCAGAAGGCTGAGCAAAAAGCAACCGGTCACCAAAGTGCCCGCTGCACTTGTCACCAAAAAGATGTGATCCGGCTTGGGCGGCGCAACTCTCATGCGACGCACGTACCCCTTGCCGCGGAAGCGGAAAAAGAGATAGCCGGGAATGATAAAGATCAGAATCTGCAAAAGCACGACCGTTAAATATTCATTGCCACGATCGAGCAGCAGCGTATCTATCAATCGGGAAAGCAACAGCAGCACGAAATTGGCCAGCACCAACAGCAAAACCGGATCGAAAGGCAGCTTACCCAAAAGCGGGATCTGCTTCCACTTGTACATAAACCGCTGCCAATGCAGGTTTTGATCCGACTTGACCGCCTGCTCGGCAGCCTCGTCCGGCTCCCAGCCGTCGTCGCTCTGCTCTCCGTAATCCTCGTCAAGAGTGGGAACGGCTTGCTCGGATGCAAAATCTCCGTCGTTGATGATGGTTTGCTCCGAATCGTCCAAAAAACCCTTGGGATCCTGTCCATCCACGCGCCTCTCCCCCTTTCTTGTGATGATGAATTGTACAGGTATATCGTATTCTCCGTGCGGCAGATTGTCACTTACGCACGCGTCATATGCAGCGCACACCGTCACGCCGTCAAAATCAGCCAAAAATCGGTCGTAGTAGCCTTTTCCGTAGCCAAGTCTGTGGCCTTTTGGGTCCACCGCCAAAGCAGGAACGATGCAAAGTGCACGCCCGCCGCCCTGCCACACGGGGCACGCGTCATGCGGCTCAAGCAGGCCAAAGCTGCCAAGGGTCAGATCATCCGGCGAATGCACGACGAAAAACGCCATGCTCCCCGCCTTATCAAGACATCTTGGGTAAGCAACGACCTTTCCCTTTTGCCATGCATCAGCCGCTACAGCCGACAGATCAAGCTCGCTGCCGCTTGCAGCATACAAAAGCACGCTGTCCGCCCGGGCGTACGCGTCGGAGCGCAGAATATTGGCACAGATCTGCACACTCTGCTGCTCTCGCCAAGCGCTGTCCATGCCGTCACGCAGGCGCGCAAACTGCGCGCGCAGCGTTTTCTTTTGGGTATCGATCATTTCGCGAATACGGATGCGCCGATCTGCAAGGCCTTTTCCTTGCCGCAAAGCACCTCGACCAAGGCAAGGCCGAATTCCAGCGCCGCGCCCATTCCCTTGGAGGTAATCACCTTGCCGTCGCATTCCACACGCGCGTCGGTTACGGTCGCGCCCTCAAGATACTGCTCAAAGCCCGGATAGCAAACAGCCTTCTTGCCCGCCAGGTATCCGCGCTTGCCAAGCACCATGGGTGCTGCACAGATGGCACAGATATACGCATTGTTGCGCACAGCGGCACGCAATGCCGCATCCACCACGCGGGAGTTGTCCAGGTTTTCCGAGCCGGGCATACCGCCGGGCAAAATGATCATATCGGGAGACGAATCGCGGTACATGGTGTCCGGAATGTCGGCCTGCACGCGGATGCCGTGCGCACCCATGATGCTGTCGCCGCCCACGCCGACCGTGGTGACGGGCACGCCTGCACGACGCAGCACGTCCAGAGGCGTCAGCGCCTCGATCTCCTCAAAGCCGTTTGCAAAAAACAGATATACCATGATGCTCCTCCTTGAAAAATTCTAAAAGCTTATGCGAAAAGTGCGACCAGGTCGTCGATCTTGACGGTCTGCTCTTCTCTGCTCACCAGGTTCTTGACCTTGGCCTCGCCTGCAGCATACTCACTGCCGCCAATGATGACCACGTGCGAGAATCCTTGGCGCACGCCCCAATCCAGCTGCTTGCCAAACTTCTTTTTGCCGATATACAAGGTGGATGCCACGCCTGCGTCACGCAAGGACTCGACAAGGCAAGCGCAATGCTCGTAGGGCACGTCGTCAAATACCGTGACCAGCACCTTGGTGCCGCCCGTGTACAGATCGGGAATCAAGTTGTGAATAGTCAAAAAGTTCTCCAGCGTCACATCGCCCAAACCGTAGCCCACGCCGCTGATCTGATTCTTGACGAAAAGGCCGACCAGGTTGTCGTATCTGCCGCCACCAAACATGGCACGATTGTTCTCGGGAGCCAGGTCAAACACCTCAAAAACGGTGCCCGTGTAGTAGTCAAGTCCGCGCACAATGCCGAAATCAAACATGCAGTAGCGATCAAGACCCATCTTGGTAAGCATATCAAACAGACTTGCAAGCTCCTGCGCACCGCGGCTCTCGGGGCAGATGGCGCAAGCATCGGCTGCGCTCATGCCGTACAGAGAGTCGATCTTTGCGATCTGCTCTGCGCCAAGACCCAACTCACCCATTTCCTTTTCATAAACCTCGCGCGGGATCTTGTTCTTCTTATCAACCACCTTGGAAACCTTGCGTGCGCGCTCCTCGCCCTCGCCTGCAATGGCAGCAATGACGTCGTTGAAGAAACGGCGGTTGTTGACGTGCACGCGGAACATGGTCTCGTCCGCGCCAAAGGCACGCAGAATGCGGATGGCACTGGTGATGGCCTCAAGGTCTGCTTCATAGGTGTCGCAACCAAAAATATCAACGTTTACCTGCCAGAATTCGCGCAGTCTGCCTCTCTGCGGACGCTCGTAGCGATAGCAGTTGGGCATGGAAAACCACTTTAAGGGGAAATTGAGCTCACCGATCTTGGCAGAAACCATACGCGCAACGGTGGGGGTCATCTCGGGACGGATGGCCAGGTGACGGTCGCCTCTGTCTGTGAAGTGATAGGTCTGCTCGTTGGCGATCTCCTCGCCACTCTTGGCAGCGTAAAGCTCCAGGGACTCTAACATCGGTCCTGCATATTCGTCAAATGCAGCATCCTCCAGCGTCTTGCGGATCTTGCCAAAGAACCAGTTGCGCAATACCATCTCGCGCGGATAAAAATCTCTTGTACCCTTGTAGGGCTGTGTTGAAAGCTTTTCCATATTTGTACTTCCTCGTTTATTAAATCAATCGTAATATTATACCATAAGAAAGTGCGGCTTGTCAATCACAAAGGCGCAATCAGGCGCACCAATCCCAAACATTTTTGCCACATTTTTGCCCGTATTTTTGATATTCTTTCAAAAAGCTCTTGCTTTTTTGAAAAGGGTGTGATATAATATTGCCTGTGCTTCAAGAGAGCACCCAATAGACGGAGAAGTACTCAAGTGGTCGAAGAGGCGTGACTCGAAATCTCGTAGGGCATTGACGTGTCGCGTGGGTTCAAATCCCACCTTCTCCGCCAGTAAGAACCTAAAACGAACACATGGCATAGCCCGTGTTTGTCTTAGGTTCTTCTTTTTTTGTCCTTTTACCCGGTAAGGCTTATAGGTGCTTCCAAGTGCCGTTTTATGCCCTCAGAATCCTCTGTACGGCTCGTTTCACACGATCCATATCTCGATATCGAAGTTCTCCTTGTGCCCCGTATAAACAAAACAGCCCCGACTTTCATCGGGACTGTTCCGTGTAGGCTTATTGAAAAAGATTTCGATTTTATCGTCGTACATGACGATTTCCTTCACGATATAGTTAATAAGCATCTGGGCTTCAAGAGCCAAGGCCTCCTTGTAGTACATCTTGATTTCCTCGGCGGATATCCGCACCGCGTTTTTGCTTCGCTCAATAAGGATTTGACGGTCAAGCTCTTCCTGTCTTGCCTCCAACTCCTTCAGACGCTTGGTGGTCGTGTTGGTGATGACACCCCGCTCGATTGCCGCCATGACGTTTTCGATGGAGGTTTCGACCTGCCGCTGCTCGCGTAGCAGGACGTTCAGCATGGAGTGTTCTTTGATGTACTTTTCCTGTTCTTCCAGAAGCCCGGCCACGATCTGGTCAAGAGTCTTGGGCTTGGAAAGCTCGTCGATGATAGTGGACACCACCAGACTTTCAAGCTGATCCTTCCGCAT
Source organism: uncultured Clostridium sp. (assembly GCA_964501175.1). Taxonomy (GTDB): domain Bacteria; phylum Bacillota; class Clostridia; order Oscillospirales; family CAG-272; genus SVQP01. The sequence continues at coordinate 2,541 of CAZCRV010000029.1, read as the reverse complement.
CATGGACTTTGTGCATCCGTTGTGATTTTTTCGACCGTAGCATTTGTAGTAGCGCTTTTTGGCTCCTGTCTTGGATGTACCCGTTTCTGCGCTGATGGGCTGGCCACAGTATCCGCACTTGAGCTTATGTCGAAGTAGATAGACCACCTCCACACTTCGCTTGCCGTACTTGTTTTCGTTGATTTTACTTCTGACACGGTCATAGATTTCCTTGGGCACGATTTGCGGGTACATATTCTCAAACACCTCATCTCCATGGCGGTAGATGCCTGAATACTTCTCGTTCTTCAAAATGTTATAGACGGTATTTCTTGCGAAGGGTTTTCCTCGGTTGAGGATGCCTCTCGCTGTCAGATTAGCGATAATGTCCTTCACGTACACACCAAGGGAATATTGCTCAAATATGTAGCGCACAACCTCGGCGGTCTCTTCGTCGATCACCACCTTCTTGTTTTCGATCTTGTAGCCGTAGATCAGGAATCCACCTGTGAAATTGCCTTTCTGTCTCGTTTCGTTCATGCCTCTGCGTACCTTTTGGGAAAGTTCTGCGGAGTAGTATTCGGCGTAGCCTTCAAGCATGGATTCAAAGATGATGCCCTCGGGCGTATCGGGGATATGCTCGGTGGCAGATATGAGCTTCACGCCATTGTTCTTCAGCGTCTTTTTGTGGATCGCGGTGGCGTATTTGTCTCGGGAAAAGCGATCCAGTTTGTAGACCAAAACGTAGTTCCATTCCCGTTTGCTGCTGTCCTTAATCATGCGTTGGAAATTCGGGCGAAGATCATTCGTACCCGTCATAGCTCTGTCAATGTAAGTGTCCAGAATCAGGATATCATGGGTTCGTGCGTAATCTTCGCAAACTCGGAGCTGGCCTTCAATCGACTGCTCGGTTTGAGAATCACTGGAATAACGTGCGTAAATAACTGCTGTTTTCATTTTCAGTTTTCCTTTCTTTTTCAGTCTTTAGATTTGTCTTTCGACGGGAGCGAACCAAACGGAACCGCCCAAAGAGGTCAAGGGAAACAGGCGAAAATATTGCGTTGTTGTCGGTCGTTTCCTGCTTTTCAGCGATATTTTCGACCCCTTGACCTCGACGGCGGTTTCGTTTACGCTCCACCAAGGCGAAAGACTAATTGGTTTTAATTCTTTTTGGGCATCTGCTTGATAACTTCGGGGCTGACTTCTCCAACGTACACTCCGTCATCAAAACAGATAAAATTATCGAATAGCAAGAGTTTTCTGTCCTCTTGCCCGATGGTACACACCACATCATCGTCCAGAATGTCGGATATGAAATATGCGTGTGTGTTCTTGGAATACACGATTCTCTCGCCCGATTTCTCGATGTACTTCATGAGGTAGGCGGTGGCATTCGGTAGCTCCTGCTTATTGATCGGCTCAAAGTCGTTTCTGCCGAAGTGCTCCGTGAAGTATGTGTTTTGTAATGTGGTCTGCATCCTGTGATTCTTGGTGCTGTAATCCCGATGCTCGATCAGATCGCCAACCATAGCGTTTTCGGGAATATTGAATAGCCCATGGAAATGCAATCGGTCAGAGTTCGGTGATCGCTCCCATACGCCGATGTAAATCCAATTCCTTCGGTGGCACATCTTTTTGAAGCAATCTCGTAGCTTCGCTTTGAATGATACTTCTGTATGCTTTTGATCGTCATATGTGAACGTGCAGAAATAATTCCAGTTTCCAAGGTTGATCTTTCTCACCAACCTTTTCCGTCTGACGATCAGATTTCGCTGGATCCGCTCCATTTCGGCCTTGACGTATTCGGCCGCCCGTTCCTCGCTTTCAAATTGCGGTTTCAACTCCGCTACAATCTCCGTAAACCGTTCCTTCCGTTTCTTAGCCTTTGCGCCCTTATAGGCCTTTTCAAAAGCCGTCCTCATTTCGTCATTTTCGTTTCCGTGGTAGCCGCCTTTCCCGGGACTCTTGCCCTCGTTTTGCGGGATGCCGATGTAGTGACTCCCGTCGAAGTAGACCTTTACTTTCTCATATGGCATGACCGTCTACCTCCTTCCGCTTGCGCCGAAGCTCCAAAACTCGCTCCAGCAGAGCCGACATGAATGCCTCTTGCTCTGCCTCGTGCATTTGCTTGACTTCAAAGTTGCCGTTTGTGATGATGTTGACCTCTCTTTCCAATAATGTTTTCTCCTTCTGGTGTATTTTCCAGAGAAAAAGGCACGAAAAAAGCGCAATACGCTTTTCTGTCATAAAAAACGTATTACGCCTTTGAGTGCAACCTTCCGATTTCGCCCTCGGAACACGGGTTTGGCCTCTCGGCAACATCTATCTTGGCTTGACACTTTGCATACGAACTAACTATACTGTGACTATTCCTTTTTCTATGAAATGTATTGCTATTATACCACAAAAGTTTGAGTTTGTCAAGCAAACTTAACCTCTATTTTCTCACATCTTTTATAACAAATCCCAAGTTTCCCCAAGTTTCCCCAACTTTTCCCAACTTTTCACAACTTCCATGGTGCATAAACAGGATAGCACATCAGGATCGGATTTGTCAACTTA
>CAZCRV010000028.1:0-14211 GCA_964501175.1 uncultured Clostridium sp. | reverse complement strand
AGAAGCAGCCTCATGCGGGCGACCGCAGGTCGCCCCTACGGGCAAATGATTACAGGGTGTTGGAAGAGCCCAGCACGTTTCTGATCTTGTGCTGAACCATCTTCTTGACCTCGCTGCGAGCAACGGTCAGATAGCCTCTGGGGTCAAAGATCTCGGGGCTTTCGGCAAAGACGCGGCGAATGCCTGCGGTCATAGCCAGACGGATATCCGAGTCGATGTTGATCTTGCAAACTGCCATGGAAGCAGCCTGGCGCAGCATTTCCTCGGGGATACCGATCGCGTCGGGCAAGTTACCGCCAAGGGCGTTGATCTCGCGAACGTACTCCTGGGGAACGGAAGAAGCGCCGTGCAGAACAATGGGGAACTCGGGCAGTCTCTTGGAGATCTCCTCCAGTACGTCAAAGCGGAGCTGAGGCTTGGTACCGGGCTTGAATTTGTACGCGCCGTGGCTGGTGCCGATGGCGATTGCCAGGGAGTCAACGCCGGTGCGGGTCACGAATTCCTCTACCTCGTCGGGGTTAGTGAACATAGCGTCCTCGGCCTTGACCTTGACGTCGTCCTCAATGCCTGCCAGCTTGCCAAGCTCGCCTTCAACCACAACGCCGTGTGCGTGTGCGTACTCCACCACCTTGCGGGTCAGCGCGATGTTGTCCTCAAAAGAGTGGTGAGAGCCGTCGATCATAACGGAAGTAAAGCCGCCGTCAATGCAAGCCTTGCAGATCTCGAAATCTGCGCCGTGGTCTAAGTGCAGGGCCAGGTCGATATCGGTGTCACGGATGGCTGCTTGAGCAAGACCCATGAGGTATTCGTGCTTTGCGTACTTACGTGCGCCTGCGGATACCTGCAGGATAACAGGAGACTGCTCTTCCTTAGCTGCCTCGGTGATCGCCTGAATAATTTCCATGTTGTTGATGTTGAAGGCACCGATGGCGTAGCCGCCGTTGTAAGCCTTCTTAAACATTTCTGTTGTCGTTACAAGTGCCATTTTGGATGTCCTCCGGTAAAAATACTACCGTTATTCTACCATAAAGTATGCATAAAATCAATAGTAAATCTGTATTTTCACAAATTTTTAACCTATAGGCTGCCCTTCGGACGGATCTTTGGACGCCACGGCTGCACCGCCCTGCGTGCCTGTGCCCAGGCCAAAGCTGACTGCGATGGCGTTATCCACGCGCAGCATGGCGTCCTCGTCAAGGTGGCCCATCTTTTCCTTGAGTCTGCGCTTGTCAAGCGTGCGGATCTGCTCAAGCAGAATGATCGAGTCCTTGGCAAGCCCTGCCTTGTCGGCGTATATGTCAATGTGCGTGGGCAGCCTGGTCTTGCCCATGCGCGAGGTGATCGCCGCGGCGATAACGGTGGGGCTGTACTTGTTGCCCACGTCGTTTTGTATGATCAGCACGGGGCGAAGTCCCCCTTGCTCCGAGCCCACCACGGGCGAAAGATCTGCGTAATAAATATCACCGCGTTTTACGGTCATCATGGTAATGCCTCCTGTATATATGTTGGTGTGATGTATTTTCATTGTTGCCGCGAAAGCACCGATTTAGTCGCCCGCGGTTTATATTGCAGTATATACAAAGGGTCGACGGAATGCGACACAGGCGGCGAGAGACAAGCAATATTTCAACTGCAGTTTGTTGGATGAGCCGACAAGTAGGTCATGCGCTCGATGCTATTAAGTTAAGGAAATACAATTCCCCGCCCCAAGATCCTTCGCTGCGCAGCCCTCTTTTTGTCATTCTCGAGCGCAGCGAAGAATCTTAAAAAGAGGGCTGCTTGCTCGAGGATGACAGGGGCGGGGCTCGTCGCGCTTTCTAAACTTAATGACATTGCCTCTCCGGCGGAGAGGGCTTTAATTTTCGGTAAAAAGATGGAATTTGCCCTTGCAAAGGCGTATGGCGTGTGTTATAATACAATTGAGAAAATATGAGCGGAGGTTAATATGCGCAAAACAAAAATTATTTGTACCATCGGACCTGCAACCCAAGACGAGGATACCTTAAAGGGGCTTTGCAAGGCCGGCATGAACGTGGCCAGACTCAACTTTTCGCATAATACACACGAGGATCATCAATTAAGAATAGACAGCATAAAAAAGGTAAGAGCCGAGTTGGACATGCCCATTGCCATTATGCTGGATACCAAGGGCCCCGAGTACCGTATCAAGACCTTTGAAAATGGCAGCGTGACGCTGGCAGAGGGTCAGAAATTCACCTTTACCACCGAAGAGGTACAGGGCAATGACAGCGTCGTTTCGGTCAGCTATTCGGAGCTGGTGCACGAGCTTGTGCCCGGTGATACCATCCTGCTGAACAACGGCCTGCTGATCTTCCACGTAGAGGAGATCGAGGGCAAAAATATCCATTGCCGCGTAATTTGCGGCGGTGAGCTTTCCAACCGTAAGAGCATGAGCTTCCCCGGTAAGGTCATGAAGCAGAAGTACCTTTCCGATCAGGATAAGGCGGATATCGCGTTCGGTATCAAGAACGGCGTGGATTTCATTGCGTGCTCGTTCGTTTCCTGCAAGCAGGATCTGATCGACGTGCACAATTTCCTTGCCGAAATCGGCGGCGAGGGCAAGGTGGATCTGATCGCCAAGATCGAGAATCAGTCGGGATACGACCACATTGAGGAGATCTGCGAGGTTTGCGACGGCATCATGGTCGCGCGCGGCGATATGGGCGTGGAAGTGCCGTTTGAGCAGCTGCCCGCTATGCAAAAGACCCTGATCACCAAGTGCAGAATGCTTGGCAAGAGAGTCATTACCGCAACAGAGATGCTGGAGAGCATGATCTACAATCCCAGACCCACCAGGGCCGAGATCTCGGACGTTGCAAACGCAGTATACGACGGCACCAGTGCCATCATGCTGTCGGGCGAGACTGCCATGGGGAAATACCCCGTGCAGACTGTACAGGTCATGTCCAAGATCGCGGAGACCACCGAGAATAACATTGATTATACCGATATTTTCTACGGCACCGAGTTCAGGATCAAGAACACGGTGGACGCGATCTCGCACGCAACCTGCGCGGTAGCAATTGACATTGGCGCAAAGGCCATCGTGGCATGCTCCTTGTCCGGTATGACCGCGCGTATGGTTTCGCGTTTCCGTTGCCCTGTGGATATCATCGGGCTTACCACCGACGAGAACACCTACCGCAAGCTGGCGCTTTCCTGGGGCGTGACACCCGCGCTGTGCGAGAAGTACCCTTCGACCGACGTGCTGTTCTACACCGCCACCAAGATGGCACCCAAGCTTTTGCCTATGGAGAAGGGTGACAGCATCGTCATCACGGGAGGCGATACCACGGGCGTGTCGGGCAAGACCAGCCTTATTAAGGTCGAGCAGATCTATTGATTTGAGTAAATGAGGATATATATGAAACCCATCACAAAATCCGCGCTGCTCGCGCTTTCCCTGCTGCTTTCTCTCTCCCTTTTGCTGATTGGCTGCGATTCCAACGCGCCCGAGGGAGATGGCACGGACCAAGCTGCCGACGGCAAGGTCACTTACACCGTCACCGTGCTTGACCCGAGCGGTGCACCCGTGCCCGGCGTTGCGGTACAGTTCTGCGACGATAACGGCTGCCGTATGCCGGTTGCCACGAATGCCGAGGGGATTGTGACGCTGACCGAGGCAAAAAGTAATTTCCACGTCACGCTGGTCAGCGTGCCCGAGGGATTTGCCGAGGATTCCGGGGAGTATCATTTCGGCGACGCATTTGCGTTGACCGTGACGCTGACCGCGGAGTAAAATAAAAAGCAGCCGTGTGGGGAGACAAATAAGCGGGAAATTGAAAAAGGGCTGAGTCAAAGCAATGATTCAGCCCTTCGTTTTATTTGAGAAGATGTTAGTTGCCCAAATTCATCAGCCCGCCCCTGTCTCGCTGCGGCTCGGTCACACTCGCGTTCTGACAGCCATTTAGGCTGTCATTCATTACGCTCGTGCCGCTTCGCTCACCCGCGGACGTTCGTTTCGCCGTGCTCCACTCACTGCGGGTCCTCTTCCCCGGAGGGGATGCCTTTTATTACTTGCCCGCAACGGATTGCCGAGAAAGACGGTCGCGTGTAGAAGAGCCGTCCCCCATCGGGGAAGGGGTGGACTGAACACATTGGGAAAACTTCATATGGTGAAGAAACCTATATTGATTTGAACCAAAAAAGCAGGAATCTGCTCGATATCGAACAAATTCCTGCTATTTTCCGTTATTTCATCAGCCCCATGGGGCTGATTTCTTATTTTTATTGAATCTTCGCCTTATTCGTCACGATCACGGTCTGCAGCGCGCCGATGGCAAAGGACGCTTGCACGTGTTCATCGTCCAGCTTGGTAAACGTGGCGGGCAGGATCTGCTGTGTCAAGGGGTCGTACAAAACGAGATCGCTTTGATCCGCGGCGCTTGCGCCAAGCGTGATGGTCATGTGCTGCTCAAATTCTTCTGCGTTGACAAAAAGGAACGAAAGGCCGCGCCACAAAACGCACTTGCAAACCACGCCGTGCGTGGGCGTTTGCGCAAAGCAGGGGAGTGTGTGGGTGGGGAGCTTTTCGAACAGATCCGCATCATTTTCGACCACGGTGGCGAACTTGTTCTGCGAAATCGCAGGGAACATGTCGCTTTGTGGGGAAAGGATGACCAATCCGCCGTCTGCAAGCTTTTGCAGAATGGCGGATGCTCTGTCGCTCAGCTCCATGGGCGGCAGGATCAGCGCGCTGCAGAGGTACCCTGTGGGCGTGTGCAGCCATCCGTCCTGTACGCGGCATTTTTCCAAGTATTCGCAATCGGCAAAGTCGAAGTCGATCTGGCGGTCAAGCAGACCGTAGAAGATGCTGCGCAAGCCGTCCGAGCAGGCGTTTTCCTCGGCGCAATATTCTCCGTAGGACTTGTCTGAGCCCTTGTGGTGCATCTGGAAGGTCTCAATGGGGTAGTAGAGCATAACATTTGCCTTGTGTCTGCCCTTCATGATCATGTCGGCTCTACCGAGGGCTTCGTTGATCTGCTTGTAGAGCGCGGGCTCGGCCTGCTGCTCGCTGTAATACGAGGTAAAGATATCCACGCCCAGCGCGTATTGCAGGCTCATGGAGGCGTACATTTGCATGGGGGTGACCTTGCCACCCTGCGCGTGCGCCGAAACCTCACTCATGACGTGCGGACGACCATAGGCGTGCGCGATCGAGGAGACCAGCTTGGGCGTAAAGGCGTCGTTGTGCACCTTGGTGGGGATGGAATGCAGCATATCGATGCCGGGGATGTGCATGTGGCGCAAAAGTGAGAAGAAATTGCCCTCAAAGACCACGTGGTGGCGGATGTCATCCTCCAGCAGAATGTGCCCCGAGAAGGGCAGGCCGTGCGCCGCGCACCAGTTGGAAAGCTGCGCAAAGTAGCTTTGCTCGTAAAGATCGGAGAGCAGGCGGTAATAGTCGTATCTGACCTGCTTTGCCCACTCGCTCTCACCAAAGAACAGGTATACCAGATTGGGTGCAAGCGGGTACGCATAGCGTGCCGTAAACTCGTTTTCTACGTCGCGGCCAAAGCTGACCACGGGGTAGAGCGGGAGCGTATCGTCGTATTGGTCGTGCGCGTGCTGCGGGTAGAGGCCCAGATTGATGTAACAGCCCATGAGCGAGGGCTCGTCGGTAAAGATGGCCTCGATCTTGCCGTCGCCTTCGGCAAAGTGATGCTTGGTGTAGGTGTAGTAGGGCTCGTAGGTGTTGCGAATGAATTCGCGGATGGCATCGGGGTTGGTCACGTCAACGTATCTGCGCGCCTCGCAAACGTTGTGCTGCGCATGCGTGCCCTCGTACAGACGCTTTTTGACAAAGAAGCAGGCAAGCGAGGGGGAGTCCTCGGGGCCTTCCAGCGTCACGGGCTGCACAGACTTTCCCGTGCCCGTGTGGTAAGGGAAAAAGTCCGTGATCTTGCCGTCCTTGCAGGGATAGGTTGCGGCGAACAGGAAGCATTCGTGACCACGCGGCAATTCCTGCGTGATGCTCTGGCCGGGGGCAAGCTCGTGCGTCACAAGTGCAATGCCGAGTGCCTCAAAGTCGGGGTTGGCGTCCACGGTCAAGCCCCCTGCGCCGCCGCTGGGGTAGCCCTTTTCGTCGTACAGCCAGACGCGCATGCCCATCTCGCAGGCGGTGTCCACCACGATTGCGAGCTTTCTCCATTCCTCGGGGTCGGTGGCGTAATTTCTGCCGGATACGTTGGTAACCACGCCGCCAAAGCCCTTGTCCGCAAGGCCTTGCAGGCGGCGGCGCAGAAATGCGCGCAGCTCGTCATCGCTCCATGCGGGATCGTAAACCAGCTCGTGCGTGATCTTGAGCGGCAGATATTTGTTGTCAACTGTTTTCATCGTATGCTCCTTTCTCCTTGTAAGGAAGATGTTTTTCTCCGTAGGGGTGACCTGCGGTCGCCCGGCATGGTGGGATTATTCTTCGCCCTCGTAAGCTGCCAGGTCTATCTTTGCAAGCTCTGCGGGGTTGATCCTGCCTTTGGTCTTTTCGTAGTATGCAATATTGTTGCGCAGCATGAAAAGGAACTGGTTGTTGGGCGTTCTTCCCTCCTTTTCGGAGATCAGAATAAACTTGCGCAGCATTTCCTCGGACATGTGCAGGGTGAATTCACGTTGATTTTTCTGTGCCATGATAACTCCTTGTTTTTATTTGGTTGTCGGAACGACCACCGCGCCGATATTGTAATATTTCAAAATTTTCAAAGCCTTTTCGGTTGCCTCAAAGTAGACCACGCATTTCTCGTCGCCCAGTGTGAAAATGCCGTAGTAGAGGTCGGGCGCTTGCGGCGAGGACATGCAGCGGAAGTCACGGTTGCACTTCTGCGCCGTCACATAAGCCTCGGCAGAGTCGTCGTAGGGCGCGATCTTCTGAAAATCGCGGATGTTGATGCGGAACAGCTCGCGTCTGGTCTTGCCGCCCCAGATGGTGGTAAAAGTGATCTCGCCCGAGAGCATGGAGTATTCGTACTCGGGGGAAACAAACCGCCAGGTAAAGAAAATCAGCGCCCAGTCAAGCAGGGGCAGGAAGGTGATTGCCCAGGGGAATGTGAGCAAAAAGGCGAGCAGGTATGCCGCGTTGAACACCACGTAGAGCGCGATCATCATGATGCGGCGCCATTTCCATACGCCCTCGGTTTTTTGCTTGACGATATATTCGTATTGGTTCATAGCAACCTCCAAATATTTTCTGTCTAAATTATACCATACGGGGGCTGCGATTTCAACCGATTTGTGCGATTTTTTTATGTAAATTCGTGGCTCTTCCTCTTGCAACGCGCGCATAATTATAGTATAATAAATATAACTAACTAAAGCGGAGGTATGACAATGAAAGCGGTCATTACTGTAACGGGCAAGGACAGCATGGGCATTATCGCGGGCGTTGCGGGCAAGTGCGCAGAGCTGGGGGCAAACATCGTGGATATTTCGCAAAGCGTTCTGCAGGAGTATTTCGCCATGATCATGCTGGCGGATATTGACAATCTGCGCGTGGATTTTTCTCGGTTTGTGGACGAGCTGGAGGAGTTTGGCGAGCAGAAGGGTCTTTCTGTGCAGACCATGCATGAGGATATTTTCAACACCATGCACCATATCTGATTCGGAGCATTATCATGATTGAAACCAGAGATATTTTAGAAACCATCAGCATGATCCGCCAGGAAAACCTGGACATCCGCACCATTACCATGGGCATCTCGCTCTTGGATTGCGTCAGCGATGACGCGGACGTGCTGTGCGAGCGTATTTATGATAAGATCACGACCAAGGCGGAAAAATTGGTTGAAACAGGCAACAAAATTGAGAAAAAGTACGGTATTCCGATCGTCAACAAGCGCGTGTCTGTCACGCCGGTGTCGCTCGTCGGCGGCAGAATCGATCGCGAGGGGTACGTCAAGATCGCGCACACGCTGCAAAGAGCGGCCGAGCAGACCGGCATCAACTTTATCGGCGGCTATTCCGCGCTGGTACATAAGGGCATGACTCCGGGCGAGCGCGAGATGATCCTTTCGATCCCGCAGGCCCTGGCCGAGACGCAGATGGTGTGCTCGTCGGTCAACGTGGCCACCACCAAGGCGGGCATCAACATGGATGCCATTGCGCTGATGGGCAAGGTGATCAAGCAGGCGGCGTATCTGACGCGCGACAACCAGTCGATCGGCTGCGCAAAGCTGGTCGTGTTTGCCAACGTGCCCGAGGATAACCCCTTTATGGCGGGCGCATTCCACGGTGTGGGTGAGCCGGATACCGTGATCAATGTGGGCGTTTCCGGCCCCGGTGTGGTGTCCAGCGCCATTGCAAGAGCGGGCGATTGCGATCTGTCGACCTTGGCGGACGTGATCAAAAAGACGGCGTTCAAGATCACGCGCGTGGGGCAGCTGGTTGCCAGCGAGGCCTCGGCCGCCCTTGACGTACCGTTTGGCATCGTGGACCTCTCGCTTGCGCCCACGCCTGCCATCGGCGACTCGGTTGCACATATTCTGGAGGGCATGGGCCTTGAGAGCACGGGTGCACACGGTACCACGGCTTGCCTTGCCATGCTCAACGATGCGGTCAAGAAGGGCGGCGTTATGGCGTCCTCGCACGTGGGTGGCCTTTCGGGCGCGTTTATTCCGGTGTCCGAGGATGCGGGCATGATCGCGGCGGTCGAGCGCGGCGCACTCTCGATTGAGAAGCTTGAGGCTATGACGGCGGTTTGCTCGGTGGGCCTTGACATGATCGCCGTACCCGGCGATGTAGATGAGGCGGTCATCTGCGGCGTGATCGCGGATGAGATTTCTATCGGAGTGGTGAATAATAAGACCACGGCTGTAAGAATTATCCCTGCTTATGGTAAGAAAGTGGGGGATAGCGTCGATTTTGGCGGCCTTTTGGGTACTGCACCCATTATGGCGCTGCGAGAATACTCCCCGGCTAAGTTTATTGGCCGCGGCGGACGCATTCCCGCACCCATTCACAGCCTGAGAAACTAATATTTTGACAGAAGGAGTGTCTTATGAAATTCGAAAAAGACACGGGCGGATTTGACAAAGTGGCGGACGTTGCCACGAAATATGTCGATACTGCGGATAAGGTGGTGATGCTGTTCAATAAAACCACCTCACTTGGCGAAAAAGTGGGAGGAATGAAAACGTCGACAAAGGCTGGACTGCTGATTGGCGGTGCTTTGGCGCTTTGCCTGTTCCCGCTGCATCTGCGTTACGACAGCGCAACGGGTGAGGGCGAATATCAGTCGCTTGCGGTGCGCGTCAAGCGCACGCAGCGTCCCGAACGCACCACCGAGGGCAAAACGCACAGCCTTTCTTGGGAGGCGTTCCCCACCGTCAGGGTGCGCCCTGCGGATATTGACCCCTGCGATCTGCCGCCCGCACAAAAGCGCGAGCCGATCAAGGCCGTGCCTATGCAGGCGCAGCGCGTGCAAAAGGCCAAGGTGGCGGTACCGGTCAAGCTGGTCGCCCGGGAGGATGAGGCATGACGCCTGTAGAAATCACGGGGCAGGTGTTCAGCGTCCTTGCCATGTCGCTGATCATTTTGTCGTTCCAGCCCAAGCGCCGTTCCATATATTACATCATGCAGGTCAGCGGCAACGTGCTGTTTGCCGTCAGCTTTTTGCTGCTTGGCAACGTGGCGGGCTGCCTGATGAACGCCATGGGTATTGTGCGCGGACTGATCATGCTGGGCTTGGGCGAAAAACGCCGCACGTGGGCATTGGTGCTGATCAACGTACTGTTCGTGGCGGGTGCCGTGTTTGCGGGCACGGTAGGCGGTGACGGCTGGGCTTGCCTTGTCTCGCTTGCACCGCAGGTCATCGGCACGTTTTCCATGTGGTACGGGTCGGATAACGCCATTCGCTGGATCCAGCTGGGGCTGATCTCGCCCTTGTGGCTGGTCAATAATATCTTTATCTCGCTTTCGATCGGTGGCATTATCTGCGAGGTTTTTTGCATGGTTTCCGCTTCGATCTATCTGATTCGCCAGCTTCGCGGCCGCTCTGCAGCAAAAAAGTTAGGATAAAAATGCAAAAGGGGCTTGAAAAGCGCATCGAAACCGTGTATAATGGTATCGAAAACCACGAAACGCAAGGAGAACGGATATGAACGTGCAAGAGCTCAATCGTTTAATCGGTGAGGCGGTCAACGATGCCGACCTGACCAGCGCGGAAATCCCATCCATTGATTTGTACCTTGAGCAGATACTGCTGCTGGTTGCAGACAAGAGCAAAGAGGGCAGCGAGGTTTCTGAGCGCGTGCTGACCAAAAATATGATCAACAATTATTCCAAGGACGGGCTGATTACGCCCGTCAAGGGAAAAAAGTATACCAAGGAACAGATCGTGCAGATGCTGGTTGTGTATTCCTTGAAAAACACGCTCTCGATCGAGGAGATCAAGCGCGCCATGGAGGCCATTTACGCAAAAGAGGATTATTCCGGTCAAAAGCTGATCGACGCGTACGACAAGGCCATTGCCATCAAGCAGGCACAAAAGCACCGTTGTCCCGAGATCGTGCAAGAGATCATGAGCTCCGAGCAGCTTGACCCCGGGGATGGCGAGGATTATTTTGTTGCTTTGCTTGCAACCGCGGCGATGTCTGTCTATTTCCGCAATATGGCCAAGGCCATGTTGGAGGAATATCCCTTGCTGCCCAGCGAGGAAGAGCGCAAGGCGCGCGAGAAGGAAGAGAAAAAAGAACGCAAGGCCAAGAAAAAGGCAGAAGCGGCAGATGCGGCGACGGCCGAGCAAGCAACGGAGGAAACGGAATGAAGCCTGTCAATGAGCTGACAACCCCTGCGCTTGCGTATCTTGGGGACGCGGTCGTTGAGCTGTACGTGCGCGAGAGTCTGGTGTCGGCGGGGTATTCCACCTCTGCGGCGCTGAATCAAAAGGCGTTTGACTACGTGCGCGCGGGCGCGCAGGCCGAGGCAATGCAGAAAATTCTGCCGCTTCTGACCGAGGAAGAGCAGGCAGTATTCCGCAGAGGGCGCAATATGGGGCACGGCAACGTGCCAAAGGGGGCAACGGTTGCCCAGTATCGCGCCGCTACCGGCATGGAGGTGCTGGCGGGGTATCTGCACGTGCAGGGAAGAGGAGAACGCTTGCGCGAGCTGCTTTGCGCAGCGTATGAATTTGAGATCACCCCATAATCATCCGTAGGGGCGATTCACGAATCGCCCGTACATGTCTTGTTTGATTCGCGGGCGATTCACGAATCGCCCGTACATGTCTTGTTTGATTCGCGGGCGATTCGTGAATCGCCCCTACGAAACGGAACGGAACTGAAAACACACATATATAATGAAAGGAAGATATTTATCATGAGCAATCCCAAGGTTGTATTGCATATCAAGGAGTACGGAGATATTACGCTGGAGTTATATCCCGATAAGGCGCCCGAAACGGTGGCCAATTTTGTAAAGCTGGTGAGCGAGGGCTTTTATTCCGGTCTGATCTTCCACCGCGTTATCCGCGGATTTATGATCCAGGGCGGCGGCATGGACGAGGGCTTTAACCAGAAGCCTGCAAAGTCGATCAAGGGCGAGTTCCGCTCCAACGGATTTGCGCAGAACGATCTTCGCCATACAAAGGGCGTGATCTCCATGGCGAGAACCCAGGTCAAAAACTCGGCTTCGTCCCAGTTCTTTATCATGCACGCAAATTCTCCCCACCTGGACGGTGAGTATGCCGCATTCGGCGCCGTGACTGAGGGTATCGAGGTGGTAGACGCCATCGCCGCCACCAAGACCCGCAGCGTGGGCTGGTACGACGACGTGCCCGTATCTCCCATTGTCATCGAAAGTGCAGAAGTGATCGAATAATCCCCGATGATCCCGTCCGTTGTCATCCTCAAGCAAGCGCGCAAAGCGCGCGACGAGAAGGATCTCGGGCGGGATAAGTGTGCTCTTGGCACTTTTCATAAAAGTAAACCAAAAAAATTGTAGAAAATTTCAAAAACCTATTGACAAGCCCTTGCATCCGGTGGTATAATAGCCTTACCTCTGCAAAAGGGCTTTTTTATTGCGCTTATTTTGCGCCGCCCGAAAGGGTTAAATAGGTGCTCCGTTTTCAGAGGGAGGTACACGGGTTTTTTCGTGTATAACGTAAAAAACCAAATAAATTTTAATGGGAGGTGCCGAACAAATGGCTAATGACGTAAGAGTCAAGGTTACTCTGGCATGCACCGAGTGCAAGCAGAGAAACTACAACACCAAGAAAAACAAGAAGAACGACCCTGACAGACTCGAGCTCAAGAAGTACTGCAAATTCTGCCGCAAGCACACTCTTCACAGAGAAACAAAGTAATCTGGGGGGAGAGGTAATGACTGCTATGAACACAAGAAGAAATCTCTTAGCGCTTTTGCTTGCAGTTGTTTTTGCGATCTCTCTGTTCACCGTTGGCGTATTTGCTGAGGAAGAAACTACCGCAGCAGACACTACCGAGGTAACGACAGAGGCAACCACAGAAGAGGCTTCCACCGAGGCAGCGACTACTGATGAACCTGATCATGAAGAAACTACCACGGACAGCGAGCAGAATTTCTGGGAAAAGAACTTCACTCGCACCAACAAGGAAGGCAAGACTGTTATCTACGTAACCAAGATCGTAGTTTGGGGTCTGGTTATCGCGGGCTTGATCGCAGGCGTTGTATTCTGCATCGTTAAGAGAGAGAAGGCAGGCGAATATCTGCGCGCGCTGAATAGCGAGAAGAAGAGAATCGTATGGAGCTCCTGGAAGGACACCCGCAAGAATACTCTGGTAGTACTGCTTGTGGTTGCAATCATCACTCTGGTGATTTTCCTGTTCAACCTGGCACTCGAGAAGATCTTCGGCGGTGCAAGCACCGGTGGCGATCTTTGGTTCCAGAAGAGCCTGTTGGAGCTGATCGTAGGACTGTTCCACTAATTGCATAGGTATTGAGCGATGAGCGATATCGATGCTATGAACGTAGGCCCAAGATGGTATGTGGCGCACACCTATTCGGGATACGAAAACAAAGTAAAAACCAGCCTTGAAAAAATCGTTGAAAACCGCAGCCTGGGCGATCTGATCTTCGATATCAGAGTGCCTGTGGAAACCGTTGTGGAAAAGAACGGCAGCGAAGAAAAGATTACCGAGGTCAAGATCTTCCCCAGTTATGTGCTGATCAAGATGGTCATGACCGATGAATCCTGGCATGCAGTTCGTAACATCACGGGCGTGACCGGCTTTGTCGGCCCCGGATCCCGTCCCACTCCTCTGACCCCCGAAGAGGTCGAGGCGCTGAATATTGAAGAGGTCAAGGTAAAGCTGTCCTTCAACGTTGGCGATACGGTAGAGGTTGTCAATGGCCTGTTTGAGGGCTATTCCGGTGTTGTCCAGTCTATCTCGGATGACCTGAAGAATGTAACGGTACTGGTCAAGAGAGGCCGCCGTGACATGCCTGTCGAGCTTGATGCATCCATGATCAAGCCGGCAAACTAAGATCCACGAAGAATTTGGATCATGTCTGTCCGAACAACGGGCAGAGCTGTCCACGCCTTGGACAGAATCAGTGGGAGGGAGAAAAATTCTGCAATTCTCCCGCACAAGTACCACATATGGAGGTTAAGTAAAAATGGCAAAGAAAGTATTAGGGTATATCAAGTTGCAGCTGCCCGCAGGTAAGGCTACTCCTCAGCCTCCCGTAGGTCCCGCTCTCGGTCAGTACGGTGTTGCAATTCCCGTATTTACAAAAGAGTTCAACGAAAGAACCAAGAATGACATCGGTCTGACGATTCCCGTTGTCATCACTGTATATGCAGACCGTTCCTTCACCTTTATCACCAAGACTCCTCCCGCACCCGTTCTGATCAAGAAGGCTTGCGGTCTGGAAACTGCTTCGGCTAAGCCCAACAAGAATAAGGTGGCAACCATCACTAAGGAACAGGTCAGAAAGATCGCAGAGACCAAGATGCCCGACCTGAACGCTGCCAGCATCGAAGCTGCTATGAGCATGATCGCAGGCACCGCACGCAGCATGGGCGTTGTGGTTGAAGACTAAGAAGGAGGTATGGCGAAATGGCAAAGATGGGTAAAAAGTATTCCGACAGCGCAAAGCTGATCGATAAGTCTAAGCTTTATGATACTGCAGAAGCTCTTGCATTGGTATGCCAGACTTCCAAGGCAAAGTTTGACGAAACTGTAGAAGTACACGTTCGTCTGGGTGTTGACTCCCGTCACG
>CAZCRV010000027.1:3757-14272 GCA_964501175.1 uncultured Clostridium sp. | reverse complement strand
ATTTTGCATTCTGCATTTTGCATTGCAATGCTCCGCATTGCTAACGCCTGCCGTCTCTTCTGCGCCTCGATCACGGGGGCGTGGTCCTTTTCGTATCCCCATTCCTCGGTCAGGGCGGTGATCAAACGGTCGCAGGCCGCAACGGCGTTTTCCTTGTCGCCAAGAATTTCGTAAGCTACGCAAATCGCATCCAAAGCGTCGGTATATCGCGGCTTTTCGGGCTCTGCCTCCCACGATTTTTCATAATATTCGATCGCGCGGCCATAAGCCCCCTTGCGGGCCTGGTACTGCGCCATCTCAAATAAAAATCCAGGATCGCTGCCAAAGTAATTCTCTGCCTCGGCCATGATCGCGTCAGCTTTTGCCACATCGTACTCGGCAAGCGCGATATGCGCGCGGTAAACGGGCGTCATAAAGGGTCTTGCCGCAGGCAGCTTTGCGTATTCCTCGAAATATTCTGCCGCCTCCGCGGTACGGTGATCGGCAATCAGATTGTCGATCAGATACATGTAAGGCAAGGTGGCCTTGGGGGTAATGCGATCATTCGCGATGACCTCCTTGTAAAAATCGATCACGCGTGCGTGATTTGCCACGTTCCAATCCCACACGTCAGCGCCCTCGGACATCTGCAGCATCCACTGGCAGCACTTGCGCTCGGGTGCGCGCAGCATTGCCTCGCGGGCGTACTTGCTGACGCGCCTTGCGTCCGCCTCCATGCGGAAATGATACAGGCGGGCAAGATACTCCAGAATCTCGGTTCTGTTGTGATACTCGTCCAGCTGATGCGTGAGGAATTCTTCGTATTCCTTGAATACCTCGGGCGAAAACTCGGTCATCACTTCCATACCGCGCTCAATGCGGTGCAGCTTTTGCTCCACTGTCAGGTCAAAAAGCTCGTCGATACTCACGCCAAGCTCCCCAGCCAGCAGCGGCAGAAGCGCGACGTCGGGCATGGTGACGGCGTTTTCCCATTTGGAGACCGATTGCGCGCTGATGCCCAGCTTGCCTGCCAGCTGCTCCTGCGTCAAGCCCGCCTTGATTCTGAGTTGCTTGATCTTTGCTCCGATTTCCATAAAAAATCCTCCTTTTGATAAATGAAAGGCCTTTATGCGTTCATTATAGCAATCGGCAAGCGCAAAGTCAACAACGCAGATTGCGCATGCTTTCACCCAATGGGTGAGTTGTTCCGGGAACAAAAAGCTTGTAGGGGCTGACGTCCTCGACAGCCCGCGACCTACCGTCCACGACAGTCCATCATATTCGTAAGGGCGATTCACGAATCGCCCGAAATGCGTATTGATATTCGCGGACGATTCGTGATCGCCCCTACGGTTATAACGGACCGTCGAGTCCCTAAAAAGGTAGTCCTTACAATGAATTGAAAATCAGCCCGAATGGGCGGATTTTCTACCGCAATTCTGCATTCTGCATTTTGCATTTTGCATTCACTTAACCATCCCGTAGCCGCCGGCATACTTGCTGACCTCGGAGGCGACCACGAACACCTTGTTATCGCAGCATGCACGGATCTCGGTAAGTGCACGCTTGGTGCGCTTTCTGGGCAGTACAATGAAGATCATATTCATTTTTTCGGTCGCACCGTGGCCGGGCAGGACGGTGTAGCCCAGGTCGTTTTCTTTTAAGTAAGCTGTGATCTTCTCGGTGCTCTCGTCGCTTGCGATCAGCTCAAGGTTGGACGTGCCGAGCGCGATCTTGCCCTCGATGGTAGAGCCTAAGAACAAGCCCGTCGCGTAGCCTGCGCAGTAAAACAGCAGGCGCAAGGGGTTATCGCCCAGCGTGCCGATGACGCCCGACACCACAAGACCCCAAATAATACATTCCACAAAGCCAAGACCCGCAGCCTTGAGTCTCTGCCCCTTGACCATCATGCAGGTTTTGAGCGACTGAATGGTAATCTCCAAAATCTTTGCGGCACAGATCAGAAAACAAACCAAAATGGGGTTGATCCCCTCAAGCATAGCTAAAAATTCAGACATATTTATTCTCCTTCAAATCAATCAAATTAGCGCGGCAGGGCGCGCCGTCCGCGCCGCCAAGGTTCAAGGGCGCAGCATGCAGCAGATAGACACCGTCGGACACGTGGGAAAGTCGGATGCCCTCAAGCAGCACGACGCCCGCACCAAGCAGGCAGAGATGCACCGCCATGGGAGCGGATTCGGGGCCTACGGTCTGCGCTTCGTTGCCAAACAAATCAAGCCCCGCCGCGGCCATCACCCGTGCAGCCTCAAGCGTCAGCGTGGCGTTCCCCTTGATCAGCAGCTTTTTGATATTTCCCGCCATTTCCAGCATGCGGTGCGCGTCGGACGCGGTGATATCCCCCGCGTGCGAGATCACGATGGCCTTGCCGATCAGCGCGTCAAGCGGCAGAGCGTCCACGGTTTTGCCACCCGCGATAAAATGCGCGGGTGCATCGACGTGCGTGCCGTTGTGCGCGCACATGGAAAACGCGGTGAGATTGCACACGTCACCCGCATCCAAGGATGCAAGCACCTCTCGCGCGGGCGCGGGATCGCCCGGATAGACCGCGCAGTTAAATACCTCTTGGGAAATATCGTAGATTTGCATAATATGCTCCCTTTTGCCGTTTTTTTCATTATAGCAGAAAAACTGACGGAAATCAAGAGAATTTGCAACAAATCTATGATGCATAAACTATCTGTCGGTAGGGGGCGACGTCCTCGACGCACCGGGCAGACACAAAGTTGATTATTGATTTGCGGACAGTCGAGGACGCCTGTCCCTACAAGATATCATTCCTACAGGTCGGGGCGTCGAGGACGTCGCCCCCCTACAGTTTATCCGTCCTACGATCAACGCCGCAAATATTTATTGAATTTCAATAAATTCATATTGACATGCAATATTTTCCATGATATAATGAATCTATCAAAATACGACGGGAGTGAGAGAATGAAGCTTGACATCAAAAACGCGTTTGCAATTACGGGCATTGTGGCCTGCGTTTGCATACTGGCAGCCATTGTGCTGATCGCGCTTTATCTGCCGCCCGTGGTTTCTGCCATGATCGACATTCCCGATCAGATCGGCAACCGCAATGATCTTGACGCCGAAGGCAGGCAGCTGATCCTGATAGATGCTTACGCCATGCTGGCACTTGCCGCCGTGTGCGATACTTTGGTGGCAGGCCTTTTGGTCGGTGTGGTACGCAGGCGGGAGCATACCAAGGGCTTTGGTGCTTTGCTGCTCTGTATTGCTATCTGCTGCTTTGGTGAAGCATTCCTTGCCATTTTGCTGATCACGCAGTTTCAAATGGCGCTCTTCCCTTGCTTTATTGCCCTTGCCTTGGGCCTTTGCATGCTGATCGTGCGGCATTTGCTCGCACAGGCAGCAGAGATCAAGCAAGAATACGAATTTACGATATAAGGAGATATAACGATATGATTATCATCAATCTGGACGTCGTGATGGCAAAGCGCAAAATGTCGCTCAATGAACTCTCGGACAAGGTGGGCATTACGCTTGCCAACCTGTCCATTCTCAAAAACAACCACGCAAAAGCAGTCAGACTCAGCACGCTGGACGCGCTTTGCAAGGCGCTTAATTGCCAGCCGGCGGATATTTTGGAGTACGTGCCGGATGCAGAAACGGCCATGGTAGAGGATACAGAGCTGTCGGCCAATCCCCAAGCTCTCAAAATGAGATGATTTGAAATAGCATAGGAGAAAAAATTTATGAGAACAGATTCACATAAAGTCTTGATGATCACTTTGGCTGCGGCATCGGTTTTGGCTGCATTGGTTACTGCACTTGGCTTTTTGATGCATATTTTCGCGTTTGAGTTCATAGGCTTTTTGCTGCACGCTTCATGGTTTGCGGCATGGGGGATCGTGCTGATCGAAGGGTTGATCACCAAAAAAGTACGGCTTGCGGATTGGAAATGCTGCGTTTTGACGGGTGGTGGGCAAACGGTTGCGTCTGCTGCGGTTTTTATGGCATTTCTGTACGCGTTTGCGGACGTGCTGAGTAATTTTTGATTAAGTGGACCGATGTCCTACGAATTGACGCAAAAAGACCGAGCGTTTTTGCTCGGTCTTTTCTCTTATGCAATTTTGCTCTTATGCCTTGGTTGCAAGATAATCACAAACGTCCTTGACGGTTTCGAACTTGACGGGCTCGGTGAACTGGAAGCCGAATGCCGCCTCGATCTCCATTGCCAGCAGCATGACGGACAGAGAGTCCAGCTTGAGGTCTTCCATGAGCTTGGTCTCGAGGGTAACCGTGGAAACGTCGATACCGGGGTTGACTCTGCCAATGATTTCGGTGAGTTTTTTAAGCATGATGATATGATCCTTTCGTAATTTGTCAGATAATCGTAACGGCGGGGCGTCGGGGACGTCGCTCCTACAATGAAAAAATTATTTTAAGGTTTTGATATAAGATCTGCGGCGCTTGTGCTGGGTCGCATCGAAATACTTCCACATCGCCATGACCTGGGTATTGGTTTCAAGATTGAGATTGGTTTCGGCATATTCGACCTTGCCGCTTGCCAGCATTTGGGTCAGCTGCTCCAGCATGACCGCATTGATACCCGCGTTCTGATACTCGGGCAGGATACCGATCAAGCCAAGATCCAAGGTCTTGGGATACTGCGAGCTGTGCAGCACCTTGCAGATAGCAGGCAACGTGAGTCTGCCGCCGCTCTTTTGCAGCGCCTTGCCGATGCCGGGAATGCACAGAGCAAACGCGACCACGCGCTCGTTCTCGTCACAAATGACCACAAGGTATTCCTTGTTCAGGATCAGAATAAACTGATCGATCATCTGCTTTTTCATGTTCTCGGTAAACGGCACCGTGCCATAGAGGTGGCGGTAGCACTCGTCCAAACATTCGAAAATGCTGTCCTTGTAGGTCGCTATGTACTTTTTCTTGGACATCTTGGAGCTGTCCACCACGTGCAGCCGCGAAAGCTCCAGCGCACGCTGGGCCACCTTGCCAAGCATGGGGTTAGGCGTTTCGGGTGCGCGCAGGCGGAACTCGAACCAGTCGATCTCCTTGCCGTAGCCGCAGACCTCCAGCAGCTTGGGATAGTAGTCGTAATTGTACTGCTCCTCGAAGGTGGAGAGCTGATCAAAGCCTTCGATCAGCATGCCTTCACGCTCCAGATCGCTGTTTCCGAGCGGTCCGCACACCTCGGTCATGCCCTGCTCGTGTGCCCAATTTTCCACCGCTTCAAAGAGTGCTTTTGCAACACTCACGTCATCGATCGCGTCAAAGCGAGTAAAGCGCACGCGCTTCTCGCTTCTCAGCTCGTTGGACTGACGCTGCAGAATGCCCTGTATGCGTCCGACCACCGTTTTACCTTGCATCGCAAGGAAATATACGGTCTCGCAGGTATCGCTGTAGGCATGGTTTTTCTTGAATTGCGCCATTTCGTCGCCGTAAAGCGGCGGCACGAAGTATGGATTATCCTTATAAAGTCTTAACAGAAACTGCACAAAGGCCTTTCTTTGCGTGCCCGTCTCTACCTTGATGATTCTGACGTCTTCCATAGGCGACAATTATTCCAAAGGCTCATCCTCGCGACGCAGGAAAAGTAAGCCGTAGCCGGCCAGCCAAGGACCGTTGTGGCATCCGCTGACGGGAGAGGTGATGACCTTTTCGTGATTTACGTGAATGTCGTACTTCTTTTCGATCTCAACAAGCTCCTCGAGCAACGAAGGACCGGTATAGGTGTGCCAGAGCAGGTAGTCGGCAGGATCGCGGTCGCCGATCATTTCCTTTAAAATCTCGCAGGTCTTTGCCAGCGCCTTTTTGGGAGTACGAACGCTCTGCAGCGCGCAAAGCTCGCCGTCGTGCGTGAAATGCACCACGGGGCAGATATTGAGCATCTTGCCCATCAGCGCCTTGCCACCCTTGAGTCTGCCGTTGTAAATCAGGTAGTCCAGCTTTGCGTCAACGCCCAAAAATTCCTGGTGCTTCATCATCCAGGCGATCTCCTTGAGAATGGTCTCGGTGGGAATGCCCTTCTCGATCATCTCTGCAGCCTTGATGGCCAGCATGCCCTCGCCAAAGCAGGTGATCTTGGAGTCGATGACGATGATGTTCATCTTGTCTGCAAACTCCTCTGCGGTCAGACGGATCAGATTGCAGGTACCGCCCAGGTACGAGCTGATCGCGATGACGATAATCTCGCGGTAGCCATCGTCGTAAGCCTTCTGGAAGTGCTCTCTGATTCTCTCGGGGCTGGGCATTGCGGTCTTGGGCAGATTGTTCTTGGCATCCTCCAGAACCTCCAGCTCCTTGTAGAATGCATCGGGATCGAGGTCAAGACCCTCTAAGTATTCCTTGCCCTTGAAATGGACGTGGATGCGGATGATATCAATGTCGTGCTTCTTGTAGCGTTCGGGGGCGTACTCGATGCAGCCTGTAGAGGTGCACATGACTTTTCTTTTGATTTCCATAAGTAACTCCTTTGAAATGATCTGTTTTTATCTTACGTCCTTGCCGTCAAACATCGCCTTGTTTCTTGCGACGTTAAGCATGATGGCAGAGGTATTTTTGATCGAATCTGCGTTTGCGGCGCCGTGCGCCTTGATGATGGGCTTACCAACGCCCAGCAGCTGTGCACCGCCAAGCGAGTTGAAATCGTAAATGCTCATCAGATAGCCGACAAGCTTCATGATCTCGGGGTTGCCCGTCTTTTTGCCGTATACCACGATATCGGTGATGATTCTCTTTGCAATGCCCTCGGAATTCTTGAGCACCTGGTTGCCTGCAAAGCCGTCTGCAACCAGCACGTCGCAGTCACCCGAGAGCGCGTTTGTGCCCTCGATGTTGCCTACGAAATTGAGCTCTGCATCCGCCCCCAGCAGCGCGTGGGTCTCCTTGACAAGCTTGTTGCCCTTGGTCTCCTCCGCACCGTTGGAGAGCAGACCGATACGGGGATTCTCGATAGCGTAGCATTGCTTCATCAGATCCGCGCCCATGTGCGCAAAGTCCACAAGCATTGCCGCGGTGCAGTCAATGTTGGCACCCGTGTCCACAAGGCAGGTAAAGCCACCCTTGGCTGCGGGCAGAATGGCCGCAAGCGCGGGTCTGCGTAAGGGCTTTGCGGGTACGTAACGAAGCGCACCTGCGATCAGCGCGCCCGTGCTGCCTGCATTGATCAGACCGAGGATGTCGTCGCGTGCGGCAAGAGCCTGCAGGGCCTTGACAAGCGAGGACTCGGTCTTTTTGAAAATGGCCTCCATGGGGTTGTCGTAATTGGTAATGGCGTCGGGCGCGTGCACGATCTCGATTCTGTCCTTGTCGTACTCGGCCTTTGCAAGCTCTGCGCCAATGACCTCCCTGTCACCGAACAACACCACCGAAAGCTCGGGGTTCTCGGCAAGCGCCATCAAAGCACCCTCTACGATCATCTCGGGGCCCTTATCGCTGCCCAGCGTGTCTATTGCGATTTTGTAAGTAGCCATACAAACCTCCATTTATTCAACAGCAATCAGATAGCGGTAAACCTTTTGTCCGCCGATAAATACGTCCACGCTAAGATCCTCGTAAGCGTCCTCGATCGCCTCGGTCATGGCAACTCTGTCCTGTTCCGAAATGCCCTCGCCTACGAATAGCGTCAAAATCTCGCGATCCTCAATATCCTCGATCGCACCGATCATGGTAATCATTGCCTCGGTCTCGTCCGCACAGGAGCAAACCAGCTCTCCGTCCAGAATGCCGATCGACTCGCCCTTCCCCACCGCCACGTCACCGATCACGGTGTCGCGAATGGCATACGTGATCTCACCCGAAACCACGGCCTCCTTGGCGTCGGTCATGTCCGAGACCTGCTCGTCTGCATCCTCGATCGCACCGTTGAATACAGCCAACGCCGCATATCCCTGCGGGAAGGACTTGGTGGGTACGACGCGCACGTCAACGTCCTCGCAAAGACCTGCCGCCTGCTGTGCCGTGAGCAGAATATTGCCGTTATTGGGCAGGATGATGACGTGATCAACGTCCATCTGGCCGATCGCGTCCACGAAATCCTCGGCGCTGGGGTTAGAGGTCTGTCCGCCGTCGATGATGATATCTGCGCCAAGCTCGGTAAACAGCGCATGCATACCTTCACCGCTGGCAACCGCGATCACACCGTAGGGCTTGTGGATCTTTTTCTTTTTTTGCTCTGCAACCGTTCTCTCGGAGTGCTGCAGGCTCATATTTTCCACCTTGACCTCCAGGTATTCGCCATACTGCTGGCAAAGCAGCAGCACATCGGCAGGTACCATGGTATGCGCGTGCACCTTAAGCACGTCGCCGTCGCGCAAAGCAACGATGGAATTGCAATCCTTTGCTTCAAGAGAAGCGCGGAAGCCCTCTAAGTCAAACGCCTCGGGATCTCCCTTTGCGCGCTGCAATCTTACCAGAACCTCGGTGCAATAGCCCCATTCCAGCGGGCTGTCTGTGGTAAAGAGGTCGTAATTGATCGCAGGTTTTGCCACGGGCGCCTGCTCATCAAAGCTGCCGATCAGAATCTCCTTGCCGCTGAGCGCATCGTACATGCCAACGATCATGGCAAGGTAACCCGCACCGCCGCTATCCACCACGTCCGCCTGCGCAAGAACCGGCAGCATTTCCTTGGTCTTGGTCAGCGTTTGCTGTGCCTGCTCGATCAGAATCTCAAAAAGCTGCTCAAAGGTAGAGTCCTCGGTCACGTTCTTGGCCGTATATTCCGAGCTCTCACGGAATACGGTCAGAATGGTGCCCTCCACGGGATTTGCCACCGCGTGGTAAGCGCGTGCAACCCCCGCCTCCAGAGCCTTTGCAAATTCCGATGCGTCCATGCTTTCGCAATCTGCCACGGCAGCGGCAACGCCTGCTATATACTGCGAAAGAATGACGCCCGAATTGCCACGCGCGCCAAGCACGCAGCCGCGGGAGAAGTTCGCTAAATGTCCGCCAAGTGTATCCTCATCACAAAGACGGGCCAAGCCGCCCTCCAGAGTCTTGGTCATATTGATACCGGTGTCCCCGTCCGGTACGGGAAAAACGTTGAGATCGTTGATCTCTTCCATATGTGCGCGCAAGCCCTGCACTCCGCCCAAAAGCAGCGTGCGGATGGCTGCGCCGTCAAGTCTTATTGTTTCCATCATTCATCCATCCTTTAAGTAGTAGCGGGAAGCAGATTCTTGGTCAGGCGTTCCATATAGGCAGCGATCGCGCTCATATCCATGCGCTTGCCCTCTTCGCCAAGCAGCCATTGACCCAGCACGTGCACCATGCCGCTGATCATAAAGGTCGCGGTCATGCGGCGCTCGGCGCTGCTTTCGCCACCCTCATAAACCTTCATTAAGCGATTCTCCAGCTTTGCCACAAAGGCATCCATTCTGCCCTTGTACACCATGCGCAGCTCCTCCGATTGCTTTTCCACAGCCGCAAGCAGCCCTTGCACGTAGGCCTTGGGAGAATCGAACAGACTCTTTTTTTCCGCAAAAGCGTTCATCAGCTTTTCAATGCAGCTCTCTTCAATTTCGTTTGCCAAGGCCAGCAAGTCCACGTAATGCTTATAAAACGTGGTCTTGTTGATCATCGCGCGCTCACAAATGTCCTTGACCTTGATCTTTTCGGGCGCATACTGCGCACGCAAGGACAAAAACGCCTGCTTGATCTGCTGCTTGGTTTTGATAATCCTGAGATCCATACGAGCTCCTTTCCTAACTTTATGATAAACACAAAAAATAAACAACTTTAGTTGCTTATCCAATTATAGTCGGTTTTATTTCATTTGTCAATATATTTATGAAAATTATCGCACATTTCTTGACGATTTCTGAAAATGTGCTATAATATTGATATATACTTTATTAAACCAAAGTAAAGGAGCACCGTTATGGCAAAAAGTGTACAGGATATTATGAGCATGATCCGTGAGAACGGCATCAAGATGGTTGATTTCAAAATGGTGGATATTCACGGTCAGTACCGCCACGTCACCATTCCCGCGCAGAATTTCTCCGAGGAGGTCATGAAAAGCGGCATCGGCTTTGACGCCTCCAACTATGGCTACGCCGTGGTGGAAAAGAGCGACATGGTATTCATTCCCGACCCCGACACGGCTGTCATCGACCCCTTCTGCAACATTCCCACGCTTTCCATGACGGGCGACGCCATGATCATTGCAAGCCCCGAGAACAAGCCACTCCCGCAATACCCCAGAAACATTATCAAGGCAGCTGTGGCGCACATGCAGGCAAGCGGCGTGGCGGACACTATGAAAATTCTGCCCGAGTTTGAGTTCTATCTGTTTGACAACGTGGGCTGGGAGGTCTCTCCCAACTGTATCGGTGCGCACGTGGATGCCGAGCAATCCTACTGGAACAGCGATTCCGAGGGGCACGGCGTTATCGTGCCCAAGCAAAAGGCTTATCACATTGCCAAGCCCTTTGACCGCGCATACGAGGCAAGAAGCGAAATGTGCCTGCACATGCTGGACGCGGGCATTGAGATCAACTATCACCACCCCGAGGTAGCGGCATCCGGTCAGTT
>CAZCRV010000027.1:0-3747 GCA_964501175.1 uncultured Clostridium sp. | reverse complement strand
GCCACCATGATGATCAAATATATCATCCACAACACCGCGCTCAAATACGGCAAGTCCGCCACCTTTATGCCAAAGCCCATTTACGGTGAGGCAGGCAGCGGCATGCACGTGCATATGCTCCTGTTCAAGGACGGCGTGCCCGTATTCTCGGACGACAATGGCTACGCGCACTTAAGCGAGACCGCGCACTACTTTATGGGCGGAATCTTGGCGCACATCTCTTCCCTTTGCGCGCTGACCAATCCCAGCACCAATTCCTTCAAGCGTCTCGTTCCCGGCTTTGAAGCACCCGTTACGGTCGGTTATGCAACCTCCAACAGAAGCGCGGTCATCCGCATCCCCGCATACGCAAAGTCGCCCGACAAGCGCCGCTTTGAGCTGCGCAATCCCGATGCGACCTGCAACCCCTATTTCTGCTATGCGGCCATTCTGATGGCGGGACTTGACGGCATCAAGAACAAGATCGACCCGCACGCAAATGGCTGGGGTCCCTACGACGTCAACCTCTATCACCTCTCCGACGAGGAAAAGGCAAAGCTGCATCATCTGCCCACCTCGCTGCCCGAGGCCCTGGACGCGCTTGAAGCCGACCACGACTATCTGACCGAGGGCGGCGTATTCCCGATCGAGCTGATCAATAACTTTGTAAAGACCAAGCGTGAGGAATGCCGCGCGATGGCAGCCATTCCCCACCCTGCCGAATTTGAGAAATACTACAACCTTTAATTTATGAGTAACAAGAAAAAAACACTGATCATTCTGCCCTGCGTTGCCGTTTTACTGGTCGCTGCGTTCGCTGCATGGGTGCTGTGGGCCAATACGGCACTCGTGCGCACCGACTACACGATCACAAGCGAGCGGCTGCCGCGCGAATTTGACGGCTTTGTGATCGCGCAAGTGGCCGATCTGCACAACGCACAATACGCCGCGGATAACGATAAGCTGATCTCTATGCTGCAAGATGTCAAGCCCGACATCATCGTGCTGACCGGCGACACCATTGACGCGCGCAACCCGAACGTGCCGCTTGTGCTGGATTTTTTGCAAAAGGCCATGCAAATAGCACCCTGCTATTTCGTCACGGGCAACCACGAATGCGCGCTCAACCGCATGGAGTATTATGATATCGAGGCGCAGATCCGCGAGACGGGCGTGGAGATTCTGCGTGCCGAGACTGTCACGCTTGAGCGCAACGGTGCGCAGATCACGCTGCTTGGCGTGGACGACGAAAACTTTGACGGCACGCTGCACTCGTCCGCGCAGTTGCGCGAGCTTGCGGGCACGGATGGCTATACCATTCTGCTCTCGCACCGCCCCGAATACTTTTGGCGCTATGCCGAGGCGCAGATCGACCTGACTTTCTCGGGGCACGCGCACGGCGGTCAGTTCCGCCTGCCGCTGATCGGCGGGCTTTACGCGCCCGGACAGGGCGTGCTGCCCGAATACGATTGCGGCGTGTATACCTACCGGAATGCCAACATGGTAGTCAGCCGCGGCATCGGGCAAAGCTCTTTCCCGCTGCGATTCAATAACAGACCCGAGCTTGTCATCGTCACGCTGACAAGCACAGAGTAAAGCAAAGGAGTTCACTATGGCAAAGCTGCATTTTCTCAAATCTGTTACAGACACCATCAACACCTCGTTTATTTTAGAATCGAACGGCACGCTGCTCGTCCTGGACGGTGGATTTCCATCCGAGACTCCTTACTTATACGAATACCTCAAAGACCTCGGCGGCCACGTGGACACCTGGTTTCTGACACATTTTCACGACGACCATTTCGGTGCCTTCCTGACCATGCTCGAAGAGCACCCCGATATTATCATCGATAAGGTCTGCTTCAACTTCCCCTCCGACGAGTTCATTCTCAAATACGAGCCCAAGCAAAGCTGCAAGATGTCCGAGGAGTGGATCAGAATCTTCAATGAGTCGATCAAAGCGCGCAATCTGCCCGTTGTGACTGCCACCGAGGGCGACGTGTACGACTATGACAACGGAAACGTGATCGTTCGCGTGCTGCGCACCTACAACGAGGAGTTTGCATATATCAACAACTCCTCTACCGTATTCCGCTTTGAGGTGGACGGCAAGAGCATTCTGTTCCTTGGCGACCTTGGCGTGGAGGGAGGCCGCGAGCTGCTCAGCAAAGCCGATCCCGCCATGGTCAAGGCCGATTTCGTGCAGATGGCGCACCACGGCCAGGGCGGCGTGGATAAGGAGTGCTACGAGGCAATCAAGCCTACCTATTGCCTGTGGCCGACGCCCTCTTGGGTATGGAACAACATGGGTCCCGGCGGGTACGATACCAATGTTTTTCAAACTATTATCGTACGCGGCTGGATCTCTTCCCTGCGCTGCGTCAAAAAGCATTATCTCATGATCGACGGCACGCAGGTCATTGATCTGGCGGAAGTGTAATCATTCAAATATTCCAAAATTGCCGTAGGGGCGGTATTGGACGCAAAATTAGCAAAAAAAACGAAAGCAGAAGTCTTTGATTAAGGCTTCCGCTCTTGTTATAGGGGAAAACACGCAGAAACCGTTCGGATTCGCATTCTCCCCCCAGTGCTTGGCACAGGGCAGCACCCAATATCCCCCCCTCCCGGAGGGGGGCTGTGAGAGCGAGACTACATCTAAGTCAGCTATCCGGTTTAGCGATAATATTTACAAAAGAAGCTCGCATTTCATTGCCCCCCTCCGGGAGGGGGAGCATAATGCGCTGCCCTGAGTCAAGCGCAGGGGGGAGAACGCGAGACTAATAGGTTTCTGACACTGATGCAGCAACAAAATCAACAATGCCTTATGATATACAAAACGCAGGAATCTGCTCGCATTTGAACAAATTCCTGCTTATTCGTCGTATTTTTTATGATTTCATCGTCCGATACCACGTGGGTACGGGGTTTTGCATGTTGTCATACCAAGAAAGCACCTGGGCGGCCTGGTTTTTCATGGTCGCG
Organism: uncultured Clostridium sp.; assembly: GCA_964501175.1. Classification (GTDB taxonomy): domain Bacteria; phylum Bacillota; class Clostridia; order Oscillospirales; family CAG-272; genus SVQP01. Next base: position 786 of record CAZCRV010000027.1, on the reverse strand, counting down.
ATCTCGCGCTCGCCAAACGGGATGGCCCAGGGCAAGGAGCTTAGCGTATTGGAGCAGATGTACAGCGCCAGCAACCGCCAGAATTCCATGGGCACGCTGCCACCAAAATAGCCGTCCACCAACCCCGAGGCAAACATAGGCGTGGCCTGTGCGCACCACACGATGCGATTGAATTCCTCCCAGGGGTCGCCGTAGTCGTCGCGGTCAAAGTCAATGATGACCAGCCTGCCGTCCGTGTCCACCATCATGTTGCCAATGTGGTAGTCGCCATGCTGATAGGTCTGCGGACGCCCACAGAGCAAATGGCGATTGTCTGCAACGTAATCGAAGAAAGGCTGATCTGCGTCGTACTTCAAGGGGCAATCGCGGTACATGGCAATCTTGCGGTCTATCTTGGCGTTAAATCGCCCTTCCCATTCGGGCGCACCGTCGGGCGCGGGGATGGTATGGATGCGGGAGAGGATCTTCCCTGCCTCGCAGCCGTAGTCGTATTGCTGCTGCACGGGCAGCGTGGGGATATATTCCTCGGCGTCGTACCCTTCAATAAAGCTTTGCAGGCTGTAAACGCCCTCGTCGCACGTGCCGAATTCAATGGGCAAACACATGGGAATACCCAGCGCAGCCACCCTTTGCATTTGCGCAAACTCGCGCTGCTTGCGCTCCGCCCGCTCGGGCGCGGCCACGCGCAACAGATACACAGAGCCGTCATGCGTGACCGCTCTGTATTTTTTATCCCCAGACCAGCCCTTGTCGATTGGGGTTTTGGACGTAATTGTGGAATAAAGA
>CAZCRV010000026.1:0-14634 GCA_964501175.1 uncultured Clostridium sp. | reverse complement strand
CTGTGCTTGCTATGCTGTGCGCGGACGAGTACCCCGAGCTGGATCATAACAAATTGATCCGCATGTGCCTGATCCACGACCTTGGCGAGGCGCTGACGGGCGACGTGCCCTCCTTTTATAAGACCGAGCAAAACGAATTGACCGAGGCGGAGGCTTGGGAGCAGATCTTTGCCATGCTGCCAGAGCCATATGCGACCGAATTTCGCGCGCTGTACGAGGAAATGGAGGCAAGGCAGACGCCCGAGGCCAAGCTTTACAAGGCACTTGACAACATGGAGGCGGTCATCTCGCACAACGAAGCGTCGTTGGATACCTGGATTCCCTTGGAATTTACGCTCAATCTGACCTACGGCGAGGAAACCGCCGCATGGTCGCCGTATACAAGCGAGCTGCGCGGATATTTGACCGAGCAGACAAGAGAAAAAATACAAAAAGCGAAGGAGAGAGATGCACATGCACAGAACAGTTGATTTTTCAAATACACGCATCACGGGCGGATTTTGGAAGCATAAGCAGGCACTTGTGCGCCGCGTGACCACGGGGGCGGTGTACGATCGCTTTTTGGATACGGGCAGAATTGATGCCTTTCGCTTTGATTGGAAGCCCGGCTCGCCCAATCAGCCCCACTATTTCTGGGACAGTGACGTAGCCAAGTGGATGGAGGGCGTGGCGTATCAGCTGGCGCAAAAGCCCGACGCTCGCCTTGAAAAAAAGATCGACGATTTGGTCGACCTGATCGAGAAAAACCAATGCGATGACGGGTATTTCAACATTTTCTTTACCGTGGTGCAGCCCGAGAATCGCTTTACAAACCGCGACTGGCACGAGCTTTATTGCGCGGGGCATCTGATGGAGGCGGCGGTTGCGTATTATCACGCGACAGGCAAGCGCAAGTTTCTGGATTGCATGTGCCGCTATGCGGACTACATAGAAAAAAGATTTGTCATGGATGCAGATACGCCTTTTGCAACCCCCGGACACGAGGAGATCGAGCTTGCGCTGGTGCGTCTGTACGAATGCACGGGCGAGGCGCGGTATCTGAGTCTTGCCAAGCATTTTGTGGACATGCGCGGAGAGAGCCTCGAAATGCTGCCGGACTGGATGGATGTGTCGTATTCCCAAAGCCATGCACCCGTGCGCGAGCAGAGAACTGCCGAGGGGCACGCCGTGCGTGCCATGTATTTGTATTGCGGCATGGCCGACGTGGCGTACCATACGGGAGATACGGAGCTGCAGGCAGCCTGTGAGGCGATTTTTGATAACGTAGCAGAAAAGCGCATGTATATCACGGGCGGTATCGGCTCGAGCGGTGCGGGGGAGGCGTTCACGGTGGATTATGATCTGCCTAATCTGATCTCGTATACCGAGACCTGTGCAGCCCTGGCGCTTGCATTGTTTGCTAACAGAATGCTGCGCTTTGGCGCGGATGCCAAGTATTCGGACGTGGTCGAGCGCGTCATGTACAATGGCTTTATGTCCTCGCTTTCCCTGGACGGCAAGAGCTTTTTCTATCAGAATCCTCTGGAAATCATGCCGCGCATGCACAAGCGTGACGTCAGCGTGCATCACTCAAGCGTCAATCTGCCGCCCATGCAAAGGCAAGAGGTGTTTGCATGCTCCTGCTGCCCGCCCAATATCGTCAGATTCATTCCGTCCATTGCAAATATGCTGTATTCCGAGGACGGCGAGGTCATTTACGTGCATCAGTTCATGCAGAGCCTGACCACCATTGAGCGCGACGGCAAGATGCTGGTACTCGAGCAGGTGACGCGCTATCCCGAAAACGGCAAGGTCAAGATCAAATTGTCGGGCGGTGACGCGCGCATCGCGGTGCGCATTCCCGGCTGGTTTGACGGATACAGGGGAGAGACCCGGAAGGGATATGCATATTTTGATCTGAAGGACGGCGAGGAGTTGACCTTTGATTTTACCATGAAGCCGGTCTTTGTAGAGGCAAGACCCGAGGTGGTCTTTGACGCGGGCAGATATGCCGTTATGCGCGGCCCTGTGCTGTATTGCATGGAGGGTGCGGACAACGGTGAGCTGTTGCGCGATATTACCTTGGACAGCCGCGCGAGATTCAAGAACGGAAAGCACGCGGTGCTTGGAGTGCCCCAGCTGACTGTGCGCGCATGGCGCACGGTACGCGAGCCGAATGCGCCTCTGTATCGTCAAAAAACACAGAATAAGGAGAAGGTGGATGCCATTCTGATCCCGTATTACGCCTTTGCCAACCGCGGCGAGAGCGAAATGCAGGTATGGCATTTTGTCAAGTAACAACCCATGAAAGAGTTTTTTAATCAGAATTACGACGGGGAAAGAGCCTTTTATGGCGAGGAAGATATTTTCGTGCATCATTGCCGCTTTGCGGGCCCTGCGGATGGCGAGAGTGCGTTCAAGGAGTGCAAGGGCGTCAAGGTACAGGAGTGCGAGTTTGATCTGCGCTATCCCTTCTGGCACGTGCACGGCCTTGAGATCGATGAATGTCGCCTGTCCGAAACCTGCCGCGCCGCGCTTTGGTATTCGGATCATATTGCCATCACCAATGCAGAGCTGCACGGAATCAAGGCTCTTCGCGAGTGCCGCGAGGTCAGCCTGCGCGATTGCAGCATCTGCTCGGCCGAGTTCGGCTGGATGAGTGCGGATATAGACGCCAAAGATGTGACGGCGGAGGGCGAGTATTTTATGCTGCGCGGAGAGAATCTACGCTTTGAAAATTTGACCTTCAAGGGCAAGTATTCGTTCCAGTACGTCAAGAATGCCACTTTCGAGAATTGCGATCTTGACACCAAGGATGCGCTTTGGCACGCCGAGAACGTATTGGTGCGCAACTGCCGCGTCAAGGGTGAATATCTGGCTTGGTACTGCAAAAACGTGACGTTCGAGAATTGCACCATCATCGGCACGCAGCCGCTTTGCTATTGCGAGGGGCTCAAATTGATCAACTGTGAGATGCACGAATGCGACCTGGCCTTTGAGAGAAGCGAGGTAGAGGCAAGCGTGACGTCGCCCGTGATCAGCATCAAAAATCCGCTGTCGGGTAAGATCACCGTTCCCGCCGTGGGAGAGATCATCATGGATCTCGACGAGGCGAAGGGTGAGATCTGTTATCAGTGATATGATAGCCTGCGGCTATCGTGATATTGTGCTTCGCACAGTGATATTATGGCCTGCGGCCATAGTGATATTGCCGCTTCGCGGCAGTTAAAAAACAGCCCCATGGGGCTGTTTTTTAGCACATCACGCAATTTTCGCAATCATCCTCGGTGTCCGCTGCACCCGAGAGCAGCTGCAGTGCCGTACCGAAATTGTAAATGCCGCGGCTGACCGAGCGCATATTGGCGCGGATCTTGCTTGTCTGTCTGTGTACCATTACGCCGACTGCCACCGTGGCAACTGCCATCAGCGCAAGGCCGCCCGCCGCCATGATCATGGTTTTCTTATCAAATAACATATCCGTTCCCCCCTTTTTGATCTGTGATTATTTTGCACGCATCGGGGGAATTTTATGCAAACGGCTTGTATTTTTTGCAAACGTGTGCTATAATAGCTCATGTCGCCGCCGAAAGGTAACGGCACGGTGAGTTCGTGACCATCCTCACCGCAAAAACAAAACTACGGAAAGGATTCCCCAAAAAATGAAAAAAAGCATCAATTCCTCAAAACGCGCCGCTCTGTATATGGCAGAGGGCGGTCTGATCGCAGCGCTTTACGTGGTGCTGACCATGCTGGTCAACGCCGTTGGCCTTGCAAACTACCCCATCCAATTGCGTCTTTCCGAGGCGCTGTGCATTCTGCCTGTGTTCACACCTGCAGCCATTCCCGGGCTGTTTATCGGCTGCCTTCTTTCCAATCTGCTCAGCGGCTGCATCTGGCAGGACGTGATCTTCGGGTCTTTGGCCACTCTGATCGGAGCGGTTGCAACCTACCTGATCGGTAAGGTGTGTAGAGAGCGTCCCAAGCTTTGCGGTGTCCTTGCGGGCATTCCCGCGGTGGCAGCCAACGTGCTGATCATACCGCCGGTGCTCAAATTCGCCTATATGCTTCCGGGCAGTATCTGGTATTTTTATCTGACCGTCGGCATCGGTGAGGTGCTGTCTGCCTGGCTGCTCGGCCTTGTGTTGTTTGCCGCGCTGTATCCCAGAAGGGAAAAGATCTTCAGAGCAGGACATTTGTAAACTTCATAAAGAGAGAACCCCCGAGCCTTTGGTCAAGGCTCGGGGGATTTTTGACAGAGCGGAACAGTGTAAAGATGGCGCTTGTTGGCGCAAAAATTCGGATGTCTATGATATCATGCCGTAGGGGAGGGGCTTGCTCCTCCTTTTTTCCAAAGAACTTTCTTGTGCCATCATCTTCAATATGTAGTTTAGGTCCAACAAGGAGGAGCAAGCCCCTCCCCTACGGCACGATGCGTGACGGAGGCCTTTATCTGATGAATAAAAACCGGAATTTAACAAAAAAGAGGTCGGATTTTTCCGACCTCTTTGAATTTTTTGATTACTTTCTCTTTTTCTTGGCTACGACAACCGCGCAAGCGGCTGCTGCGATTACGGGCATCGCGCCTACCACAGATTTGCATCCGCCCTCGTTTGCGCTCTCTTCGGTGGTCACTTCGCCGTCACCTGCACTTTCGCTTTCGCTTTCGGGTGCTGCGGTCTCGGTCTCGGTAGCAGACTCAAAGGGAACGTCCTCGGTCTCGTTCTTATCCTCGCGCACGATCAGAACCGCGCAATATGCGGGCAGATCGATGTCCACCTCGTTGCCGCTGCCTGCCACGATCAAGCCCGTATCCGGGTAGTAAACGGTGTAAGCACCGTCGTAGCCGTCGGTAAATGCCAGCGTTGCCTTGCCGTCAAGGGCGGTGCTGTTGGCAACGAATGCAATGTCGTGCTCTGCGTCGATAAAGTCACCGTACAGGACGTTCTTGGTGTTGAGCGTATCCAGCGCGGTTAGTTTCATGACGTTATGCGCCATCTTGGAGATGCGGGTTGCTGCAATGCTTTGCTTGAACTTGTCGCAATCCGCCAGCTTTTCCATGGCTGCGGCCACGCGCTCGTTGCCCTCGGTGCCGATCGTCTTGTAGTCCTCGTAGCCGGTTGCCACGAATACCACCGTGCCGCCTGCCTCCTTGAAAAGCGCCAGCTTTTCGGCAGCCTCGGCAGAAATGTATTCGCCAAACGCCAGTACGATGGTGCGGTAAGAGCCGTTGCCGATGACCAGTCTGCCGTCGGTGGTTACGGTTGCGGCGCAAATGCTTTGGTCGTCAATAACGGTGTAGAGCACTTGTCTTTGCAACAGGTCCAGGCAGAGCTGCGTGTAGTTGCGGTTGAGCTCAATGGCCTCGGTGCTCTCTCCGCGCTCGGAGGAGTGCACGTCGTCCGCGTTGTGCAGCGCCTGAATGGTGGCAATGGGGTAGAAGATGGCCAGGTCGCCCGCCTCGCGCGTGCCGTCCAGAATGGTGTTCATGCGGCCGACATAGGTGTTGAGTCGATTGATCTCGTCGTAAGAATAGTCGTGTTGGGGGTTGATGACGTTATAAACGGTAGAGCCGAACAGACGGGTCAGCGTTGCACCGCCGATTGATGCGCCCATCTTGTCATTCTGAAAATCATCGGTGGAAACCGCGGAGGGGTTGTATTCCAGCATGACGTCGCTCTTGCCCGCGTTGCGTGCGGCACTTGCCACGTAGCGCAGACCCATATGGTTACCAATAAAGCATTCGGAGAGCAGCTGATTGGGGTGGATCCACAAGGTGTCCGCACCCGGGATGGTCATGCCGCCGATGATCTGCATGAAATCGCCGCCGTAGGTCTCCACGTGGTCGTTCATGTTCTCTTCAAAGAGCAGGTGTCCCGAGGATGCCGTGCCGTTCGCCTCGCACCAAGCAGAGATCTGATCGATGTAAGCGGTCTTGAACAGGCTTGCAACCAGGGAGTAGTAGTGGATGCGCATGCGCTGCGCTTCTTCGTCGCGGCCTTCAAAGAGCAGCGGGAGCTGCAAATCGTAGCCGTACGTGTCCTTGAACTTTTGCTCAAGGCCGTCGGTCCAAACGATATAATCGTCCATATCGCGGTTGCCAAGGCTGGGTTCATCGGTAAAGAAGGCCTCAACCATGGAGAAATCCGCACCAAAGGAGCTTTGGTAGTGCTTGTGCGTCAGCTCGATAAAGCGTGCAACCGCCTCGGGACGCAAGAGGTCGGGGTGATAGAGCGTGGAGAAATCGGTGCGATCCTCGACGTGGTCGTCGGTGTAGCGCAGAACGTAAATATCAAGCAAGCACTCACCGCTGATCTCGTCTGTCAGATCAAAGGAAAGGGTGGTGCCGTTTACCTCGGGCGTCCATGTCTTGCCCGCGGATTTTACGGTTGCCAGCTTGATCTCCAGGTCAATGCCGGCTCTGGGGGTGTAGGTGTATTTTGCCTTGTCAAGCGCGATCTGAAAGTGCTCAATGCCCGTTGCGCGCCAGGAGGCGTCGGTATCCAGCACCTGGCCGTAAGCCGTGCCGCTGGGCCACTGGTATTCGTCGTAGATCCAGAGGGTCATGTCGTTCTGCTTGCCGTAAAGGTAAGTATCGCGCAGAAGGGTGAATTCGCTTTCGTCCTTGAGGTACTCCTGGTTGAAGTTGACGTTGGAAACGATGCCGCCGTAGCCCTGGCCCAAAAGCTGGTCAACCTGTGCTTGGTAATTCTTGCCAAAGCCGTAGGAGACCCAGTTCATGCGGTGCTCGTTTGCAGGGTTGGCAAAGCCCTCGCCTCTCCAGAAGGCGCTGTAATCGATATCGGGTAACACGGGCTCGTTTGATACCTCACTTTCAAAATAGATAAAGGTTTCTGCGTCGGCACGGCTTTCGTAAAGGCCGTAGGCCTTGAGAAAGTATTGCGCGTCGGGATCGCAGAAGTTGTCAAACATATCAAGACGCAGATTGGTCAGCGCGCCGCTGATGTCCATGGAAGGGGGATATGCGCCCACCGTGGCGCGGTCGGTCAGGTCAATGACCACCACCTGCCAGTCGTCGGTGTCTTGGTATTTGAAATTGAAGAAGGGGTACTGATCGGCGGTGGTTGCAGAGCGCAGACGCATCTGACCGCCGCGCGTGGTGTCGTTGGTCTTGACCAAGAGCGCCATGTAGTGATATTTTGCAATATCCACAGAGCCTGCGGGCAGGGCAAGGTTCATGTAGGGGTCGAAGCAGTAGCCATCGTGGTTGTCCTCAAACAAAATCTGCATGGCCTGCTGACTGCCGTTGTGCGTTCCAACGCAGCCCAAGGCGTCAAAGCAGGCGGCTATGCTTTCTTTATCGTTGAAATCCACGTAGAATGCGGGTGCTACGTAAGCGTCATTCTCGGCAAAAGAAGAAATTGCCAGGCCCGTTGCGGATGCGGTAAGCATCAAGGTCGCGATCAGCAGAGAAATCAAGCGAAGTTTTTTCATGATTCAAGTCCTTTCTTGTAGGTGTTGACGTCCGACCACCAGGGGGTTGCGTCGCCAAGCAAAAATGCGCGGATGCGCTCGGCCTCGTCGCGTGCTGCCTGCATGGCCGCAGGGTCGGGATGCTTTTTGCGCACGCCGCGCAAAAGTACGTTTTTGGGTGTTTCCTCGGGGTCGATCAACTCAAGAGCCGTGGCGGAATATCCGTGCGCTTCCAAAATTTTGAGTCGCAGCGCGTCTGTCGCGGCGTCGCAAAGCTTTTGGCGCAGAATGGAATGCTTGGCAATAAAGTCAAGCTCGGGGCAGGCAAGCGCGGGGCTCATGGCGTGGTGGCAGCAGGGAGTCGAGAGAATGGCGTCCGCTTCAAATGCCAGCGCGCGGGAGAGCACTAAGTCGGTGGCAATGTCGCATGCGTGCAGCGAGATGACCAGGTGCACGTGATCGTCGGTGTGGTATTTGCCCACGTCGCCGCACAAAAATTCCAGGCCGTCAAAGCCAAGGCCACGTGCCGTCGCGGAGCAGAAGTCAATCACGTCCGGCTTGAGATCCACGCCGGTCATGCGCACGTCTCGCCCGCGGATGACGGCAAAATAGTGATAAACGGCAAAGGAAAGGTAGCTTTTGCCGCAGCAAAGATCGCAGATGCGCAGCGTACCCGTTGCGGGCAGCTTATCCTCAATATCGCGCACAAGCTCCAAAAAGCGGTTGATCTGACGGAATTTCGCGCGCTTCTTGTCGTGCACGCGGCCGTTTTTGTCGCTGACCTCCAGCTTGATCAAAAAGGGCTCGTTGCCACTCAGGATATATTGCTTTTCGCGGTTGTTGAAAAGGGTTTGTACGGTGGGCGCAGCGGGGGCTGCACCGCCCAGCTTTCGCAAAAGGGCGTCGCCGCCAAGCAAGGATACCTTGCCGGATTTGCTCGTGCGATATTCCGCGTCGCCAAGCGTGGTCAGAATATTGATCTGCCCGGCCGTGGCCAGCAGGGAGAGAAGCGCGTCGGTGTCACCGAGCTCCAGATTCTTGTGCTTGGCCTTATTGTCGGTATGTAAGGATTCCGCCTGCAAGCACGGGCGGCCGCCAATCATTCGCAGGGTCAGCGTGGTTTTGATGGCGTCGCCCTCTGTATGGCGGGAGAGAATGGCTTTTTTGAGAAAATTGTTCTTGGCAGCCAGCGTGATCAACTGCGCGGTGGTCTCGATTTGTGCATTGTATTCGCTCATATCTCCTCCTCCTTTTGCTTTTTCTTGAAAAGGGAGTCAAGTCTGGGCTCCTCGCGATCCATCATAGCGCGGATATTCTTCCAATGCGAGAACATCATCAGGGCCACCACGAAAACCGAGAGCAGCACGGACGTGGGGTTGGGCTTCATCAAAAACGCGGATGCGATCAAAGGGTAGAGAAGCGTGGGGAAGATGCGCGCAGCGGTGCGGAAGCGCATGCCCACAAGCACGATGACGAAGATCAAGAGCAAGATGCTAAACACAAGCGGGGAGAGCACAAGGGCGCAGAGCGCAGCGGTCTCAAAGCCGCGCGTGCCGCGCATTTTGTTCCATACGGGGAGTACGTCGCCCAGTACGCAGAAAAAGGCGGCAATGGCTGCACCGTCCGCGCCGCGGCACATAAAGCCCAGCGCCATGCAGAAGAGGACCTTGCCAAGATCAAGTGCAAGGCAAGCGATGCCGTGCCACTTGCCCACGCATCTCCAAACGTCGCCGATCTCGCCCTGTTTTGTGCCAAGCTTGCAAAGGTCAATTTTCTTGACGCGGTGACAGTACAGGCGGGGGACCTGAATAGAACCGATCAGGTAAGGCAGGATGGCAAAGCCTAAAATCAGGCAGGCAAGGTACAAAGCCTGCGCACCCGTATTGACGGGGTGGAAGGTCTCCACCTCTTCGATGACCTGCACCTCGGCTAGCCCCAGCGCGATAAAGAGCTGCGGCAGCCCGGGGATGATATGACTCAGATAATCCAAAAACATAGACAAAACTCTCTTTTCCCGGGAAAATCCCGATACTTAATTCTATTATAGCACACCTTATCATATTTTGCAATAGACACGGTGTAAAGTTTTCGCTTCGCTTGACAAAGGGGGGGATAGGGTGTTATAATGAGCCTATAAAACGTGACTTGGAAAGGAAGGAAACCTACATGGAGGGGAATTTCTTGATAACGGCCATCGAAGAGGTCATTGAGTGGTTGATTGAAACGGGCCTGATGGACGTGCTTGGCGGTATCATCACCGATTGCTCGGTTGGCGCGTTTTACGCGCTGTTAGTCACCATGGTAGGTGTCCTTACAAGCGTGGTGACGTGGGGCGTTGGCCTGGTCGTTTTGATTGTTGTTGCGATAGCCATTGTGCTCGTTTGGCTGTTCATTTATGTTTTCCATTCGGTCGGACTTATGCGCATTGCCAAAAAGCTGGAGGTCAAGCATCGTTGGATGGCGTGGATTCCGTTTGCCAACGCGTATCTGCTGGGCGCATGCGCCGAAAAGAGTCAGACGCGTAACGAAAAAAAGCCTTGGAAATGGAGCTTGATTTTGTTGTTCGTCACGTTAGGTATGTCTGTAGGTCAGCCTGTTGTGCAGCTTGTCATCAGCATTGTGCTCTCGGTGCTGCCCATGCTGTCCTTTGTCATCAATGCAATTTTAGAGAGCTCTACCTTGATTCTGATAGCAATGAACGGTTACTGCCTGTATCTGGTTTTTAAGGAATTCTTGGGCAAGACGGGTGGCATCGTTATGGCGGTCTGCTCGGCTGTTACGATTTGGTTCGAGGGTATTTTCCTGTTTGTTGTGGCGTGCTTCAAGGTGCGCCCGGCGCAAGAGCCTGCCAAGCAAGAAGATGATATTGCGGCTGTCATAGAGGCGGAGTGAGATGTTTGAAAGGAGAAAAATTTTATGACCAATGAAAATGAAGAGCTGATTCAACAAATGATGGAAGCGTTCGGGCTTCATGGCACGGTGAGCGATGAGCAGATGACCGCCGTGGCAATCGTAATGATCGTTGTCGGGCTGATTGTCTTGGTGATTGGCTTTCTGACTGTGATTGCAACCTACGTGCTGCAGGCGCTGGCCATCATGCGCATGTCCAAAAAGCTGTATATTGAGCGTCCGTGGCTTGCCTGGATCCCGATTGCGCAGAGCTATGCGCTGGGCAGAGTGGCCGAGAGATGCGACGAGCGTCAGGGCAAGGACGTCAAGCCCTGGGCAAAGATCCTGCTGTTTGCGCATATTGGATATTACGTAATCTACATGGTGCTTTCGGGCGTGAGCGGACTTGTGCAGCTGATGATTCCCTTGGTTGGCCCTGTGCTGCTTTCCATGTTGCAGACGGCTTTGACCTTGGCGTTTACGGTATTTGTGTACATTTGCGTATGGAAGGCATTCCGCGAGTTCTATCCGAAAACGGTCAATATTGTGGTGTTTGTGATCACGGCAGTGCTGAGCGCACATCCGATCACCATGCTGATTGCAAGCTTTTTGCCGCTGCAGCCGGCGTACAGAGAGACAAAAAAGACACCCGAGGACATCACCGAGAGCTTGTACGTGTAAATTATGAAAAAGCCCGCGCATGGGGCTGTGGAAATAGCGAAAAAATAACTTCAATGAAAGCAGAAGTCTATGCTTAAGACTTCTGCTTTTTGTTTATAGGGGAAAACGCGCAGAAACCGTTCGGATTCGCGTTCTCCCCCCGGTGCTTGGCACAGTGCAGCACCAAATATTCCCCCCTCCCGGAGGGGGGCTATGAAGGAAGGTTCGCTTTTCACTGAAACTTGTCCGTAGTGGGAAACAATTCTAAGGTTCAAACCCCAAAAGTGTCCGTTGTCGGATAAGTTCAAAATTTGAAAAAAGTGAATGACCACTCTCACAGCCCCCCTCCGGGAGGGGGGGAATGTGCGGCGCTGCCTTGTGCCAAGCGCAGGGGGGAGAATGCGAATAGAATGGGTTTCTGACGCTGATGCGGCAACAGAACCCGAAACGCTACTTCGTGAACACTAAAAAAGCAGAAATCTGCTCATTCCTGAACAAATTCCTGCTTTTTACTAATTATGCAGCTCGATGCAAGGGCTTTCGGTTGGATTTGATTTAGAAAATGGGATATCCCGCAGCCTCGTGTGCAGCGCGCAGCTCGTCACACATAGCAACGATCTCGTCGGTCGAGAGCTGGCTGCCCGTGTGGGGATCCAGCATTGCTGCCTGGTATACGTGCTCCATCTTGCCGGTTACGGCCGCTTCAATGGTCAGCAGCTGCACGCTTACGTTGGTCATGTTCATAGCAGCCAACTGCAACGGCAGAGGACCTGCATAAGTGGGATGTACGCCCGTGCGGTCAACCATGCAGGAAACCTCAACGCATGCCTCGTCGGGCAGGTTGGGAATCAGGCCGTTGTTGAGCACGTTACCGCCAATGCGGTAGGGGGTATCGGTCATAATTGCTTCCATGATGTGGGAAGCGTACTCGCGGGAGCGGGTGTGAGAAATCTGGCCGCCGGCCATCAGCTCTTCCTTCTGGCGGTTCCAGCTTGCAATCTGGTTTACGCAGCGTCTGGGATATTCGTCCAGCGGAATGTTGAACTTTTCAATCAGCTCGGGACGGTTTTCTTTGATGTAAAGGTAGTTGTATTCTGCATTGTGCTCGCTGGATTCGGTGCAGTAGTAGCCCAGCTTGTCAATGTAGTCAAAGCGAACCATGTCGTCGTGTTTTTCGTTTGCATTCTTTTCCTTGGCTCTCTTCTTGATCTCGGGATAGAGGTCGTTTCCGTCCTTGTCCTCGATCTCAAGCAGCCATGCCATGTGGTTGATGCCCGCGATCTTCTCACGTCTGCCTTCCAGCTTGTCCTGCATGCCAAGTCTGTGCAAAAGACCCTCGGAGCAAACCTGCACGCTGTGGCAAAGGCCGACCGTTTTGATCTTGGTGTATCTCTGCATGTAGCCCGAAAGCATTGCCATGGGGTTGGTGTAGTTCAAGAACCACGCATCGGGGCAAACCTCTTCCATGTCGGCAGCAAATTCCTTGAGGACGACGATGGTGCGCAGCGCGCGGAAAATACCGCCAATGCCCAAGGTGTCACCAATGGTCTGGCGCAGTCCGTACTTCTTGGGAATCTCAAAGTCGATGATGGTGCAGGGGTCGTACAGGCCAACCTGGATGGCATCTACCACGAAATCCGCGCCGCGCAGAGCGTCCTTGCGGTTTTCCACGCCCAAATACTTGCTGATCTTTGCGCGATTTTGGTTGATGTTCTCGTTGAGCTTGGTGATCATCAGATAGGATTCATCAAGTCTGTCTGCGTCAATGTCGTAAAGCGCGATCTCGGCGTCGTGCAGACAGGGCGTCATCATAGCGTCACCCAGTACGTTTTTTGCAAAAACGGTGCTGCCCGCACCCATGAAAGTAATTTTTGCCATAACAGATCTCCTTTGGATAACTAATTTTGGATATTTTTATTATACTTTTTTTGCCATCAAAAATCAATAGGTTGTCGGGATATTTTTTGTTTTTTTGCTGCGGGCTCTTTCTTCTTTACAAAAATTATGCTATAATGGTAGCAGCTTGAAATTTGGAGAGACTTATGAAAAAAGGTTTTTTGAGAAATATACAATGGGGGCTTTTACCAACCGTGGTGGCACTTGCTCTGCCCACCATGCTTGAGCAGCTGATGCACACGGCTGTGCAGTACGTGGACACCGCTATGGTCGGCTCGCTTGGTACGCAGGCCTCTGCTGCCGTGGGGGCTACCAGTACGGTCGGCTGGCTGGTCGGCAGCTCACTTTCGGCGCTGGGCGTAGGCTTTTTATCCTATATTGCGCGCTCGATGGGTGCGGGGGATAAGGATATGTGCCGCCGCGCTTCGTCGCAGGCGGTGCTGATCGTACTTGTGTCCGGCATTCTGTTCACCGTTCTGACGCTTGCACTCTCTCCCTTCGTGCCCGTGATCATGCAGGTCGACCCCGATATCCGTGACACGGCCGCCATCTATTTCTTCATTTTATATACACCCATGCTGTTCCGCGCGGCGTCTATCATATTTGGTGCCGTATTGCGCGGAGCGGGGGATACCAAAACGCCCATGAAGGCGGGAATTATTGTCAATATCGTCAACGTCGTGCTTAACTTCTTCCTGATCTACCCCACAAGAGTCTTGGAATTGCCCTGGTTCTCGGGCGCAACCCTGCCGCTGACCATTCCCGGTGCGGGACTTGAGGTGGTGGGTGCGGCGATTGCGAGTGCGATTTCGTTCGTGGTGGGCGGCATTGTGATCACGATTGCCGTATGGAGACACCCCATGATCTCCCCGCGCGGACAGAGGCTTTGGCCGGATCGCGAGATCTTACGCCCCTGTCTGAAGGTGGCCATGCCCAATATGGCGCAGAGATTTGCCACCTCACTTGGCTACGTGGTGTTTGCATCCATGATCAATTCTCTTGGTGATGTTTCCACCGCCGCGCACGGCTTTGCCAACACGGTGGAATCCGCGTTCTATATTCCCGGATACGGTATGCAGGCCGCAGCTGCCACGCTGGCAGGCAACTGCGTGGGCGCTAAGGATAAGGAAAAATTAAAGGATCTCGGCAGGCTGATGCTGGTCTGCGAGGTGCTGCTCATGATCGTCTCGGGCGGGCTTTTGTTCTTGCTTGCACCGCACATGCTGCATATTTTCTCCAAGGACGAGCAGGTCATTTCGCTTGGCACGACCGTATTGCGCATGGTGGCCCTGTCCGAGCCTTTCTATGGCGTGACAATTATCACCGAGGGTATGATGCAAGGCGTTGGAAACACCAAAACGCCGTTCGTATTCAACGTCATCGGTATGTGGGGCATGCGCATTTTGGGTACCTTCCTTTGTCTGATGCTTTTGCCAAATCCCACTTTGGTGGCCGCCTGGGCGTGCATGATCGCGCATAATATCGCGTTGTTCTTCATGTTCTCAATCTATTTCAAAAAAGGAAAATGGAGCCCGCTGCATAAAACGTAATGCAGGATGCATTACGTTTTTGCAAATAAAAAATGAAAAAATTGTGGTAGGAAATCCGTTCGGTCGAGCGGATTTCCTTTTTATTTTATGATTCTGCGCTTTACATTTTTTACGTTGCACTTCATTTTTTGCTTCTCCTTGCTCGGTAAAAAACTACTTTGTCATTTTGCATTGCCGTAAGTTGCCAAAGTAAAATCCGTTTTCAAAAGCGGTGAGGGATTTGCCAAAG
>CAZCRV010000025.1:0-14694 GCA_964501175.1 uncultured Clostridium sp. | reverse complement strand
CCATGGGGCTGGAAGGGGTAATGGGGTAAATACCTGCTACTTCGGTGAACGCGTAAGACACGTGCGCAGCAGCCTGGTTGCCGTCCATAGAAAGCTTTTTTCTCGGGATAGCCATTTTGTTTTTCCTCCTGCATTTATAAAATTTTATTAAAAACGAAAAACATGGAAAAATTGCGTAAATGCTCCGCAAAATTTCTCACCTTATATAATAGCACAACTTTTGCAAAAAGTAAAGAGTATTTCACAACTTTTATGATGGAAAAAGTGCTGAATTCTGCATTTTGCGATCAGTTTTGTGCATATTTTGCGTTTTCGAGTAAAAAATCGCAGACGAGTCGCCCCCGAGTGTCATCCTGAGCGAAGCGACAATCCCAATCTGTCATTCTCGAGCAAGCATTTTTCGCCAAGATCCTTCGCTGCGCTCGAGGATGACAGGCGAAAAATGCGCCGCGAAGAATCTTGATTGGGATTGTTCGCGAAGTCGAACTTTTGCGGAGTGGAGTATCCGTCGCGAAAGCAGGATACGCAACAGAGCAAAAGCGCAAGGCGCGATATCGGGGACTGTCCCCTGTGTTGCGCCGCAGCGGGATCCGCAAACGGTTTCTGACACGCCGCCTGCAGATGTTACATTCAATACGTGATAGGAAAAGGCAATGTAAGCCATCCGTCGGTAGGGGCTGACGTCATGCCGCAAGCGACGAACAGCCCGGGCGGGTGCAATGAACCGTGCTCCGTTTTTTTGAGCAAGGACCGCAAAAAAGGGGGATTTTTCAATCCCCCTCTTCTCTTTTTACCAATTTATATTCAGGGCTTTTGATCAAAACACCTTGCTCCGTGGCAACGATCTCAACCTTATTATCCAATGCATATCTCTCGCGCAAATCTTTCGGAATAACCAATCTGCCCAATTTATCAAACTCCTTAATAATCCCAACATTCGCCATCTTTCACCCCTCCTACCGTTTTGACTTGATTATAGCACAATCTGCGCATTATGTCATCACTTTGCGCGTTGTTTTCGTCCACCTATTGTGTGCGCTATCCTTGTATAATGATTCCAACACAATAAGCGTTGGAGGTGCACACATGATTAAGGGGTTACCGGAAAAATTACAAGCACTACGAGTCGGATTGGGGTATTCGCAAAAGCAGGTTGCTGACATGCTCGGCGTCTCTCCCTCCATTATTTCGGGATATGAAACAGGAGAACGAACACCAAGCACCGACGTGCTGCTTTCTCTTGCGCACCTTTATAAATGCAGTACAGACTATCTTTTGGGCAGAGATAATCAATCTCACATCATGATCGATTGTCAAAACCTGACCGATGTGCAAATCCAAGCTCTCCGCCGGCTGATCGAGGCATTCACCGAAAATCAATAAGCATAAGAGAACCCTTTTTTGGGGTTCTCTTTTTTGCAGCAACCATAGGAGAGACTGAACGAATCGCCCATCCGCGCTCGGGTGTAATCTTTTTAGCTGCAACTAACCAAGCCTCCCCGCTGCGGGAGGTGGCGCGAAGCGACGGTGGGGGTCTCCTCGCGGACGCTCCTTACGGGGCGGTTGGGATATTATGTGAGGAAATTCTCTCCGTTCTTTTTTGAGCAAGTAGCCGCAAAGAAGAACATATTTGCTGCGCAAATTAAAACGGCGATATGCGGGGCGCTGCCCCGCCCCCGGTCGTTTTTGAAAAAAGCGACACAAAAACTTTCATGAGTGGGTTGGCCGTATGGTGGCGGTGGCCTCTTGACTGTGACAAAAAATCATGTTATAATCATCATGAAGTATTATGCATTCTTTTGTGTAAAGGATATTTTTTATGAAGCTTTCAACCAAAATTGCGGTCATTGGCGCGGGGCATGCCGGTGTTGAGGCCGCCCTTGCCGCCGCGCGCATGGGCGTGGACACCGTTCTCTTTACCCTCTCGCTCGATGCCGTTGCCAACATGCCCTGCAACCCGTCCATCGGCGGCACGGCCAAGGGCCATCTGGTCTATGAAATCGATGCCCTGGGCGGTGAGATGGGTCGCGCTGCCGATCGCGTGACGCTGCAGAGCCGCACGCTCAATCTCGGCAAGGGTGCTGCCGTGTATTCCAAGCGCATTCAGGCCGATCGTCGCAAATATCAGAATATTATGAAGCACACGCTGGAGCTGACGCCAAATTTGCGCCTCATCCAGGCAGAAATCGTGGAAATTCTGACCGACAGCGCCCCCGATCATCCGCAAATTACGGGTGTTCGCACACATCTTGGCGAGATTTGGGACTGCTCCGCCGTCATTATCGCCACCGGCACACATCTTGGCGGTCGCATTTTCGTGGGTGACGTCAACTACGCCGCAGGCCCCGACGGTATGCTGCCCGCAAACGCGCTGACAAATTCCCTGCTCTCGCTCGGCGTCAAAATGATGCGATTCAAGACAGGTACGCCCGCGCGTGTCAAGCGTTCCACCATCGATTTTTCCGAGCTTGAGCTGCAGCCCGGTGAGCACAATCCCCTGCCCTACAGCCAGGACAATTTGGAACATTTGTTCTATTCTATGGAGCAAACTCCTTGTCATATTGTATATACCAACGAAAAAACCCACCAAGTCATTCTCTCCAATATCAAGCGTTCCGCGCTCTATTCCGGCCAGATTCACGGCACCGGCCCACGTTATTGCCCCTCGATCGAGGACAAACTCGTACGTTTTGCCGACAAACCGCGTCATCAGCTGTTTGTCGAGCCCATGGGTGAGGACAATGAGGAGATGTACATTCAAGGCTTTTCCACCTCTCTGCCGCCCGACGTGCAGTACGAAATGCTGCGCACTCTTGACGGATTTGAAAACGCCGAGATCATGCGCTACGCCTACGCCATTGAATACGATTGTGCCGACCCCTTACAAATGCGTCCCACGCTGGAATTCAAGCAAATCGGTGGACTTTTCGGTGCAGGTCAGTTCAACGGCACGTCCGGCTACGAGGAAGCTGCTGCGCAGGGGCTTGTGGCAGGCATCAATGCTGCCCGCCGCGAAAAAGGCCTTGACGGCATCATCCTTTCGCGCTCCGAGAGCTACATCGGCACGCTGATCGACGATCTTGTGACCAAGGGCACACACGAGCCTTATCGCATGATGACCTCGCGCTCCGAATATCGTCTGCTTTTGCGCCAGGACAACGCCGACGCTCGCCTGACTCCCATCGGACACGAAAACGGCTTGATCTCCAAAGAGAGATACCAATCCTTCCTTGAAAAGCAGGAACTCATCAAAAATGAGAAGGAAAGACTCGAAAACACGCATATTTCGATGCAAAAGGCCAACGATTTCCTGGCTTCTTTCGATCTGCCGCCCATCAAATCCGGATGTTCCTTGGCGGATCTTTTGCGCAGACCCGAGCTGACCTATGCAGATCTTGCGCCCGTGGACGCTGCCCGGGAGCCTCTTGCACGTCGCGTGCTGGAAACGGTTGAGATTGACATCAAATACGAGGGCTACATCAAGCGCGCTTTTGCCGAGGCGCAAAGACACCAAAAATTAGAGGACAAGCATCTTTCTCCCGACACGGATTACACCGCCATCCGCGGTCTGCGTCTGGAAGCAGCACAAAAGCTGAATGCGATCAAGCCCTTGACCATCGGACAGGCGTCCCGCATCAGCGGTGTCAATCCCGCAGACATCTCGGTGCTGTTGATCTGGCTCGGACTTAAGTAAAGGAGAGATTATGGAGCAATTTTCAGAGATTTTTGATAGAGTATTTGCCCAAAATGGGCTTTCTGTCTATGCCACCGAACAAAACAAGCAAACGTATGAGTCTCTTTGCAATCATATCTTAGAGGTTAACAAAATACACAATCTGACCGCCATTCGCGACGTACCGGGCGTGATCACCAAGCATTTTGCGGATTCCTTAACCATCGCACCGCGCATTCAAGAGAATGCCACGATCATTGACGTAGGCACGGGCGGAGGATTTCCCACCTTGCCACTTGCCGTAGCGCGACCGGATTTAAAGATCACAGCAATCGACAGCACCGCCAAGAAGATTGCACACGTGCAAAGCACCGCACAGCTGTTCGGCCTTGATAACGTAAGCACACTGACAGGCCGTGCAGAAGAACTTGCGCAGACAAAAATGCGCGAAAACTATGACTATGCCACCGCGCGCGCCGTTTCGGAGCTACGGATTTTGTGTGAAATCACCTTACCTTTCGTCAAGGTTGGAGGATATCTGATTGCTATGAAGGGTGCATCCGGTCAAAAGGAGCTGCAGGATGCTAAGAACGCCATACAAAAGCTTGGTGGCGCACTTGAATCCGAAAAGCACCTTTCCTTGATCGACGAAAACGAAAATTCCGAAGAAAGATATCTGTTCTTGATCAAGAAGGTATCGCACACCCCGCAAAATTTCCCGCGCCAATATTCTCAAATTTTAAAAAAGCCGCTTTAATACAGCGGCTTTTTCTTTTGTTTTAATTTCGCTTGCGACACTTTTGGCAACGATTTCTCTAATTACTTCTTTGAATTACTACTCCCGACAGTCCATGAATCTACAAATTGCATTACATTTGCCATGATATAATTTTTCAAAACCAAAAGGAGTGCGGTTTATGAAGATACAAGATTTGTTATACAGCCTTTTAAATGATGATCTTAATATGTTCGAACAAGCCGGCGTGATGCACACGCTTTGCTCGGAACATCAAATGACGCAAAGTCAGCTTGCAAAAAAACTCGGCATCAGCCAATCCAACGTAGGAAACAAAATTCGGCTGCTTCAATTTGACTCGTGTGAAAAATCACTAATACTAAAACACCACCTTTCGGAGCGTCATGCCCGCACATTATTGCGAATTCTACCGCCAAAAAGGGCCAAATTGATAGAAACAGTGGGAAATATGCACTTGACGGTACAGGAAACCGAAGTGCTTGTCGAAAAACACAGATCCGAGGCAGAGATTCAATCTTTATCATTTTTGAACGTCAATCATGATGTATATCCGATTAACAACTTTATTTCCGACATTCAAAACGGCGCAGAACGTTTAAGATCACTTGACTACAAGGTTTCTTGTTTGGCAGAAACCAGCGACGCTTATTGCAAGATCACTCTGTTGATTAAAAACGCATAGCAGACATTTCTCGTAAAACATAGTTTTGGTACCCGCTAACGTTTCACGTGAAACATAGTCTTGACATCTGCTAACGTTTCACGTGAAACATAGTCTTGACATCTGCTAACGTTTCACGCGAAACAAAGATTGCCATTTTCTGCGTTTCACGTGAAACATTTTTGAAAAATATACAAATTATCTCTATAAAACTATTGCAATCATCGCATTTTCGTGGTATAATAATCGCAGATTATTTTTTGGAGGTATATAGATCCCATGGGAAAAATCATTTCTTTTTGTAATCAGAAGGGCGGCGTTGGTAAAACCACCTCTGCCGTCAACATTGCCGCGTCCCTCGGCATTCTGGGTTACAAAGTGCTTTTAATTGACCTGGACCCCCAGGGAAACGCAACCAGCGGTGCGGGTATTGCAAAGAAAAACCTGAAGCTGTCTATCAATGACGTTCTGACCGCGGACGTGCCGATGCAGGATGCTATTATCGAGACAGAATACGAGAATTTACACCTTGTTCCCACTAATATTGCGCTCGCAGGTGCTGAATTTGAGCTCTTTCAGCACGAAAACAGCGAATATCGCATGAAAGAGGCGCTTGAGCCCATCAAGCCCAACTACGATTATGTCATTATCGACTGCCCGCCTTCTCTCGGCATGCTGACCGTAAATGCAATGGCCGCAAGCGACGGCGTTGTCATCCCCATGCAGTGTGAATTCTACGCGCTCGAGGGCTTATCTCAGCTGATGATCACGGTTGGCAGAATCAAGTCTCACTACAACAACGACCTGACCGTTACAGGCATTCTGATCACCATGTACAACGCAAGATTACTGCTTTCTCAGCAGGTTATGAGCGAATTGCGCCGTCATTACGCGGACAAGCTTTTCACTTCGCCCATTTCCCGTAGCGTTAAGGTATCCGAGGCGCCCGGTTTTGGTATGCCCGTTTACTATCACGACAAGCGCAACAAGGGCGCCGCTGAGTATTTGGCTTGTGCCAAAGAGCTCGCATCCAGAATTTAAGGAGGTATTTTAAGAAAATGGCAAGAAAACAAGGTGGACTTGGCAGAAATTTCTACGAAATTCTGGACGATAATATGCTTGAGACCAAGAAGGACTCTATTACCAAGCTGCGCGTATCCGACATTGAACCCAGACGCGACCAGCCCAGAAAGGATTTTGACATGGAGCCCCTGCAAGCACTGGCAGATTCCGTGGCCGAATATGGCGTGCTGGTACCTCTGATCGTACGTGAAAACTCAATTTCTTCGAACACTTACGAAATTATTGCAGGCGAACGTCGTTGGAGAGCCGCAAAAATGGCCGGAATTACCGAGGTCCCTGTTGTCATAATGGACAGCGACGACATGAAAACCTCAGAAATCGCGCTGATCGAGAACGTGCAAAGACAGGATCTCAACCCCGTTGAAGAAGCATTTGCTTACCAGGCGCTGATCGACAGATACGGCTGCACGCAGGACGAAGTGGCAAAAAAGGTCGGCAAGAACCGTTCTACCATCACAAATATGCTGCGTTTGCTGGAATTGCCCGAGGAGGCACTCGAGCTGCTCAAGAAGGGCGACATTTCCGGCGGCCATGCAAGAGCGCTGCTCGGACTTGACGACGATGCACAGATTATTGATCTTGCGCACAAAATTGCCGAAAAGGACTATTCCGTGCGCGAAACCGAGCGCATCGTTCGTCTTTTCAAGGCTCGTGCTGAAGCAAATGAGGAGCCCGAGGAGATCGACGAGTCGGATTCTCAGCGCAAGGTCTATATGAAGGACCTGGAGCGCCGCGTCATGCACACGCTTGGCAGAAAGGTTCGAATTGCCCGCGTCGCCAAGAAGAAAATCGTGGAGCTGTCTTATGAGGACGACCGGGATCTTGAAGAAATCATCAAAATCCTCTGCGGAAACGACTTTTTTGCAGAAATCTAACAAAAATACGGAGAAATTATCATGATCGATATCAGTTATATTAAGAATAACCCCGAAGAAGTGATCGCAAGACTCGCCAAGAAGGGCAAGGACGCAAAGCAGGAAATTGAGCAGATTCTGGCTCTTGACACCGAAAGACGCGCGCTGATCGTTGAAGGCGAAACAATCAAGGCTGAGCAGAACAAGATCAACAAGCAGATTCCCCAGCTCAAAAAGCAGGGCGCAGACGTGACCCCCATCTTCGCACAGATGAAGGAAATGGGCGCGCGCGTCAAGGAAATCGACGAGAGAAAGAAGGAGGTTGAGGTTCAGTATCAGGGTCTGATGCTCTGCCTGCCCAACCTGCCCGACGAGGATCTGTTGGCCGGCGGTAAGGAGAATAACCAGCCTTTGCGCTACTACGGTGAACCCAGAGCCTTTGATTTCGAGCCCAAGAACCACGTTGATCTGTGCACCGACCTGGGTCTTATCGACTATAAGCGCGGCACCAAGCTGTCCGGATCCGGCTTTTGGATCTATTCCGGTGTTGGCGCACGTCTTGAATGGGCACTTCTCAACTACTTTATCGACTTTCACCTGGGCAACGGCTACGAGCTGATGCTGGTCCCCCACATGCTGGGCTACGAGTGCGGTCAGACTGCAGGCCAGTTCCCCAAGTTTAAGGACGAGGTTTACTGGCTGGAGCAGCAGGATGATGACGAACGCCGCCGCTTCATGCTCCCCACCGCGGAAACCGCGTTGGTTTCCTTGCACCGTGACGAGATTCTGACCGAGGCAGACCTGCCCCGCAAGTATATTTCCTACACCCCTTGCTTCCGTCGCGAGGCAGGCTCTTACCGCGCAGACGAGCGCGGCATGGTACGCGGCCACCAGTTCAATAAGGTAGAAATGGTGCAGTACACCTTGCCCGAGAAGAGCGACGAGGCATTTGACGAGTTGGTTGCCAACGCAGAGAACCTGGTCAAGGGTCTTGGCTTCCACTTCAGAACTGTCAAGCTGGCTGCAGAGGACTGCTCCGCATCCATGGCAAGAACCTACGACATCGAAATTAACATTCCTTCCATGAACGGCTATAAGGAAGTTTCTTCGGTATCCAACGCCCGTGACTACCAGGCGCGCAGAGGTATGATGCGTGTCAAGCGTGCGGACGGTAAGATCGAGTATCTGCACACGCTCAACGGCTCGGGTCTTGCTACCAGTCGCATTTTCCCCGCGCTTGTAGAGCAGAATCAGAACGCTGACGGCTCTGTCAACGTACCGGATTGCCTGCGCAAGTACATTGGTCTTGACGTGATTCGCTGATTTTCCCACAAAATGACAGAACGGGTGTTCCATTTTGGGACATCTGTTCTGTTTCAAGAAAGGAGGACTTCAATGTCCGGATTTTCCCGTATACTGATCAATCTGAGCAAAGACGCCTCCGCACAGCCATCGCTGCTTGAGGAGCTTTGGGCTTACATTACAGAAAAATATCTCACGCTGGACGTCTCAATATATCAGAATCTTAATATTGACCTGGGCAGCGGCGGCGTGATCAATCTGTCCTGGGCGATCATTGCTTTGTGCCTTGGTATGATTCTCGCAGCCATTATGGGCGTTTACGAGAAAAAAGGCCTTGGTGAATTCGTGCGCAAGCTGATTTACGAGGAGTGCTACACGCCCGAGAGCGCAAAAACGCTTTACGAGCTGGGCTTTCACAAAAATGCGGCCGTGCGAGGCGCTTTGCGCAGCGGATCTCTTTCCAAGATCGTGGTCTGCACGCAAAAAAAGGAGTACGACGACGCCGTTGCACAAAAAAAGGCGGAATATGAGCAAAATGCCTCCAAGGATGACCCCGCTTTTCGCAGCGTGGCGTATAAGATCGACTATCAAAAGGACACGTTTTACATTCCCAAGGACGCGTCCTACGCAGCCGACGTCCGTTACGACAAAAGGGGCTCAGGCTGGATCGCCGTGCTCGTCGTATCCGTGCTTTCGGTGCTGATCGCGCTGTTTATCATCTTCATTCTTCCGGATATGCTGCAAATGCTGGATAATTTCATCGGACTTTTGCGCCCGGAAGCCAATTACCATTGATTTTTTCTAAGGAGTATTCTCATGAATAGACCCATGATCGGCATTACCTGCTCCAAAACCGCCGAAGGAAAGATTGCCATGAGCCAGAATTATCTCAATTCTATTTGGGAGGCGGGGGCTGTTCCGGTTTTTTTGGCGTACACCGAGGATGAGGAGAAGCTTGCGGAATACGCACGCGTGTTTGACGGCTTTCTGTTTGGCGGCGGCGACGATATGGACCCCGCACGCTACGGTGAGGAGAAAATGTTTGACAGCGTGGAGATCGATTCTGACCGCGACACGTTCGAGCTGGCGCTCTACCGCCACGTCAAGCCCACAAATAAGCCCATTCTGGGCATTTGCCGCGGCATTCAGCTGCTCAACGTAGCCGAGGGCGGCTCTCTGTACCAGCATATCGACGGTCACAGACAGTCTGAGCCCGGCACTACCACGCAGCAAAAAACCTTGGTTTATAAGGATTCCATGTTGTATTCTCTGACCGAGTCGACCGAAATTCTGGTCAACACATTCCACCATCAGAACATCAAGGCACTCGCACCCACGCTGTCGGCAGACGCCGAGAGCGAGGATGGCTATATCGAGGCCGTGCACATGGAAAATCACCCCTTTTTCTTAGCCGTACAATGGCATCCCGAGATCTTCCGTACACAGAGCCCCGCGATGCAAAGGGTGTTTGCGGCGTTCGTGAATGCGTCTCGGAGCTGATTTTATGAAAAATATGCAACTGGCGGACATTCTCCGCCCCAAATCGTTGGACGAGATCGTCGGGCAAGAGCACCTGTTCGGCCCCCGCGGCGTGGTCAGACGCATGATCGCAGGCGGCAGGATCACCAACATGATCTTTTTCGGCCCTCCCGGCACGGGAAAGACCACGGCTGCCTCTGCCATCGCGGCAGCGTCGGGCATGCAATTCCGCAAGCTCAACGCCACGCACGCATCCACGCAGGATATCAAGGACATCATCGCCGAGACCAACAATATTTTCGGCTCGGGCGGTATCCTCTTGTACCTGGACGAGATCCAGTATTTCAACAGAAAGCAACAGCAGACGCTGTTAGAGTATATGGAGGACGGCAGAATCACGCTGATCGCCTCCACCACCGAAAATCCCCATTTTTACGTGTATAACGCGATCATTTCGCGCTCGTCGCTGTTTGAATTCAAGCCCGTGCCGCCCGAAAGCGGTGCAATTATGCTCAGACGCGCGCTGAATTACCTCAACGAGGAGCACGGAACGAATAAAACGGCCTCAGACGAGCTGCTTTGCTACGTAGCTAAGGCCGCGTGCGGTGACGTCAGACGCGCGATCGGACTGTTTGAGAACGCATTTTTCTCGGCAGACGACGAAATTTTGCGCGAGCATGCGGATGCATTCAAGAGCGGCATCGGAAATTACGGTGACGACGCGCATTACGACCTGCTTTCCTGCCTGCAAAAATCGATTCGCGGCTCAGATCCCAACGCAGCGGCGTTTTATACAGCTAAGCTTCTGGACGCGGGCGAGTTGATTTCGGTTTGCAGGCGCCTGCAGGTGATCGCAAACGAGGATATCGGCGCAGCCTACCCCATGGCAGCGGTGATCACCAGAGCCTGCTGCGAGTCTGCCAAGGAGCTTGGCATGCCCGAAGCGAGAATTCCGCTCGGAAATGCGGCGATCATTTTGGCAACGTCACCCAAGTCGAATGCGACGCATCTTGCGCTGGATGCCGCGCTGGATGACGTGCGGGCAGGCAAGGGGAACGATATTCCCGAGCATTTGCAGAGCCCGCTGAATAAAGGATATAAGTACCCGCACGATTTCCCGAATCATTACGTAAAACAGCAGTATTTGCCCAATGATTTGAAGGATAGAAAGTATTATACTCCCGCACAGAATAAGACCGAACAGGCCGCTGCGGAGTATTGGAAGAAGATCAAGGGGAACTGACAAGCCGGCGGGAGCAAGCCCCGCCCTACGGACAAACTTCACCCGAACGGTTCACCTCCACAGGATGAAAGTTTTTGATCGACCTTTTTTCAAAAAGGTCGCAGGTCAAGGGCAGCGCCATTGTAGCGCCCGCAGGCGCGAAACTTTTCACTCGCCGTTTTAATTTGCGAAGCAAATATGTTCTTCTTTTTGCGGCTACTCCGTCAAAAAAGAACGGAATGAATTAGGATATGTAACATTGAGATAATTCTCTCCGTTCTTTCTTTGAGCAAGTAGGCACAAAGAAAGAACCAAAGAAATGCCGTTTTTCGGGGCTCTGCCCCGTACCCCGCCGCCTTTTGAAAAAGGCGGGCGAAAACTTTCATCCTGTGAGAGTGGCCCGCTTTGGGTTGCTTTTCTGAAATTTGCGGACCGTCGAGGACGCCGGTCCCTACAATCTTACAAAGGAAATTACCATGAACGTACCCGAGCTTTACGGCTCACGCGTCTTTAACGACGACGTGATGCGCCAAAAACTTCCCAAGGACGTCTATCGCTCCTTGACCAACACCATTGCCACAGGCGGTGTCATTGACCCCGCCATTGCAGGCACGGTCGCCAGTGCCATGAAGGACTGGGCGATCGAAAAGGGTGCTACCCACTTTACCCATTGGTTTCAGCCGCTCTCCGGTGTCACGGCAGAGAAGCACGATGCCTTTATCTCCCCTCTGGGCGACAAGGTCATTATGGAATTCTCGGGCAAAGAGCTGATCAAGGGCGAGAGTGATGCCTCCTCCTTTCCCTCGGGCGGCCTGCGCGCCACCTTCGAAGCCAGAGGCTACACCGCTTGGGATCCCGCGTCCTATGCCTTTGTCAAGGACGGCTCGCTTTATATTCCCACCGCCTTCTGCTCCTACACGGGTGAGGCGCTGGACACCAAAACGCCGCTGCTCCGCTCCATGGACGCGCTCAACACGCAGGCGCTTCGTATTCTACGCCTGTTTGGCGACACGACCACCACGCGCGTTTGCGCAACGGTGGGTGCAGAGCAGGAATATTTCCTTGTAAACAAAGATTATTTCGACCGTCGTAAGGACCTCTCCTACTGCGGCAGAACCCTGTTTGGGGCGCCTGCGCCCAAGGGCCAGGAGATGGAGGACCACTACTTTGGCCCCTTGAAGACCCGCGTTTCCGCCTTTATGGCCGAGCTTGACCGCGAGCTTTGGGCGCTTGGCATCAACGCCAAGACCAAGCACAACGAGGCAGCGCCCTCCCAGCATGAGCTTGCGCCCATTTACACCACGGCAAACGTGGCGGTGGATCAGAACATGCTGACCATGGAGTACATGAAAAAGGTAGCCGAGCGCCACGATCTGGTTTGTCTGTTGCACGAAAAGCCCTATCAGGGCGTCAGCGGCTCGGGCAAGCACAACAACTGGGCGCTTGCAACCGATACGGGCAAAAATCTGACCGATCCCGGCAAAAAACCGGGCGAAAACCTGCAATTTTTGTTGATTTTGGCGGCCGTTATACAGGCTGTGGACGATTATCAGGGGCTTTTGCGTCTGTCTATTGCCACCGCAGGCAACGACACGCGTCTGGGTGTTGCCGAAGCGCCGCCCGCCATCATCTCCATTTTCGTGGGCGAGGAGTTGGAGCACATCATTGATTCGATCATTCGCGGCACGGCATACACCGGTGCAGGACGCGCAACGCTCAATTTGGGTGTTCCGTCCATTCCCACCTTCCGCAAGGACACCACCGACCGCAACCGTACCTCTCCCTTTGCCTTCACGGGCAAGAAATTCGAGTTCCGTATGCCGGGCGCAGCGCAAAATATCGCCATGCCCAACATCGTGCTCAACACCGCCGTGGCAAAATCCTTCTGCGAGTACGCAGATCGCCTGGAAAACGCCGCCGATTTCGACGCCGAGCTGCAAAAGCTTCTGCGCGAGGTCTTTTGTACTCACGAGCGCATTCTGTTCAGCGGCAACGGCTATTCAAAGGAGTGGGAAGAGGAGGCTGAGCGTCGCGGACTGTGCAATTACAAGCGCTCCGTGGACGTTTACCCGCATCTGACCGACGCGGAGAACGTGGAATTGTTCGAAAAGTTCGGCGTTATGAGTCTTTCCGAGCTCCAGTCGCGCAAAGATATCCTACTTGAGAATTATGCCAAGATCATCAACATCGAAGCGCAGACCATGATTGTAATGGTTAGTAGAGAATATATACCGGCTGTTGAGGAATACATGTGCCGCCTGGCCACTACGGCCAAGGAAAAGAGAGACGTTTTGGGCGTTGGCTCGATCGGCGTGGAGAAGGATCTTTTAACAAAGCTTTCCTCTTATAATGAGCAGGCATACGCTGCACTGGATGCGCTCAAGCGTGCGGACGCGCAAGCCGTCGCGCAGGCAGACCACGAGTCGATTGCACGTGCGTTCTGTGATAAGGTAGTTCCCGCCATGCAGGCGCTGCGCGCGCCCATTGACGCCATGGAGGCCATCATGCCCTCTGCGCTGTGGCCGGTTCCCACCTACGGCGAGATGACCTACAAGCAGTAAAATAGGTTACAATATATAATATTTTCAGCTTCAAAAAAGAGCACTGCCAAAAATGGGGGAGTGCTCTTTTGATTTTTGGCAGATTTTTTTGGTAAGCATAACCATTTTTCAAAAGGGTGATTTGTTCACTTTTCCCTATTTTTGTACATCTTTACCAAGATTCTAAAACCTCTCTTGTATAATATTTTCACTTGTGCTATCATATTATTGTTCCTACTTGTAGGCGAAAATCATCATGAAAGGAAAAATATCATGAAAAAGTTACTCGTTTTGTTGGCACTTTGCATGGTTCTGTCCGTAGTTTTGGTTGCTTGTGAAAACCCCGAAACTCCCGCAGAGACCACCGATGCAGAGACCAACGCTCCCGAAACTACTCCGGCTCCCGAGACCACTCAGGCGCCCGAAACTACTCAGCCCGAGACTACTCAGCCCGAGACTACTCAGCCTGAGACCACCCAGCCTCCCGAGACTACCACCGAAGAAGAGACCGAGCCCGCGCCCGATCCCGTAACCACCTGCCTGTCCTTTGACGAGCTCGCTATGGTTCTGAACGGCAACGCTACCGGCTTCTTTACTCCCGGTGCTGCTGCAACCTGGGACGGCATTGCAAACGTAGAAGACTGCAACGTCCAGTATATTAAGGTATGGGGTTGGGTAGGCTTCTTTACAGAAGAGCTTGGCCAGTTCGGTTACCAGATTGGTGACGACGAGCCCGTATTCGGCGACTTCCTGTTTGCTACCGAGGACGCTGTTGTTGCTGCAGCTGCAGGCTCCGGCGCAAAGTCCGCATCCAGATTCCAGATCATGATCCCCGTTGAGTACATCGGCGGTGAAGGTATCGTGATCAAGGCTCTGGCAAGAGACGCAGTCGGTACTGTTGAGACCCTTGTTGAGTTCACTATGAATAAGGCCGTGAACCCCAATGCTCCCGTAGCATTCATCCCCGCTGCTGATATGGCATCCTCTATCCCCGGTTCTCCCGGCGTAACCTCCGCTACCATGAGCGCTGATAACACCTACATCACTATCGACACTCTTGCAAGCGGTGACCCCTACTACCAGCTGCCCATGCTGAACCAGAAGGGTCTGGTTGCAACTCACG
>CAZCRV010000024.1:0-14839 GCA_964501175.1 uncultured Clostridium sp. | reverse complement strand
CTACGCAGATCCCGCTCCGCGCTTCCATACGTCGCGCTCGCGGTTTTGCGTCGCTCCGCGCATGCTCCGCTATGCAAAACTTCGACTCGGTTGCTACGCAACCTTCGCTCAGGATGACACTCGGGGTGACGGTCAAAATCATTTACCTCATTCACAGTGATAGCGAAAAGCTTTCTTCCCAAAAAAACTCAAAAATCTTCCTGCGGACATGTTGCAATATTTGTCTTGTTGTGATATACTTAAAACAGTACCCTACAGGAGGCATTCTCTGTGAATCAAATAGACACTTTCCTGCCCGCATCCGTCGACAATCGCCGCGTGTGGGCGCAAATCGACCTGGACGCCCTGGTCAATAACTATATCGTTTCCCGCGATTACATACATTCTCATAACCCCAATACCCCTGCGGTTGCCGTGATCAAGGCCGACTCCTACGGACACGGCATCGGTCCTTGCGCACGCGCGCTTTACAAGGCAGGCTGCCGCCATTTTGCCGTGGCCTCGGCCGAAGAGGGCGTGGCCATCAGACAGGCCATTGCGGATTTTGCAACCGAGCCCGCCGCGATTCTCATCCTTGGCTATACCAATCCCGAATATGCGGCTCTTTTGCACAATTATAACTTGACACAAACGCTGTTTTCCCCCGAATATGCAAGGGATTTGCAGGCCTGCGCCAAGGCTGCGGGCATTACGCTTACCGTGCACGTCAAGGTAGACACGGGCATGCACCGCATCGGATTTCCCGCCTTTACCCCCGAGCAGGTGGCCGAGACCGTGGACGCCATTTGCGCGCTGACAGAGCGCTGCGACGCCTTTGACGTTCGCGGACTTTTCACGCACCTCTCGGACGCCGATTGCGGCAATTTCTGCTACGAGCAATGGCAGCGGTTTTTGCTTGTCAAGCAAGGTCTTGCGGCACGCGGCAAATGCCCGCCCGTCTGCCACGCCTGCAACAGCCCCGGCTGCATGCGCTATCCCGAGACCTACCTCGACGGTGTTCGACTGGGCGCGCTGCTGTTCGGCGTCACGCCCCCGATTCCGCCCGAGGTTGACCGAAATCCAGATTGCAATCTTTTTCCTTCCGACGCGCTGCGTCCCGTCATGCGTTTGCAGACAAGGATCATTCAGATCCACAAGGTTGCTGCAGGCGAGCCGGTGGGATACGGTGCGCTTTACCGCGCCGACCACGACCGCACCATTGCCACGCTCTCCGCGGGATATGCGGACGGCTGGCTGCGCGCTTACGCCGATACCAACGTGACCGTACATACACAATCGGGCGACGTGACCGCTCGCATGGTAGGTCGCATTTGCATGGACCTTTGCATGATCGACGTTACCGACCTTCCCTGCTGCGTGGGTGACGTGGTCACCTTGTTCGGAAACGACGTGCAATCGCTTTCCTCGCTTGCCAAGCACGCAGGCTCGATTGCCTACGAGATCCCTTGTCTGGTCACGGCGCGCGTACCACGTATTTACGATCAGGAATAAAAACGAGAAAAAATAAAAGCCAATCATTTGGAGGACGTTATGAAAAAAACGCTGTCAATGCTCAGCATTGCCCTTTTGCTGCTCCTGACGCTTTGCTTTGTTGCCTGCGGCGACAAGCAGGAGATCACGGAAAGCTGCGTGACCGAGGTCACGATCAACAAAAAAGGCACCGAGATCAACGTCAAGGCCGCGCTGACCGAGGCGGACTTGGAAACCTTCCGCAATTCCGGCATCTATACCCAAAAGCTTTATTTGATGGCGCTTGAGCCGGGCGACACCACCGAGACGCTCTCGGGCAGACAGCCCGTGGCAGAGAGCGGCATGAACACCTCGCCCAAATTCTCGCTCCCGATTTATGCGGACGGCAATCTGCAGGCGCACTCCCGCCTGCATTGCGCCTTTGCCGTTGCGGTGTATAACAAAACCCTGGATTCCTACGTGCTGCTGACCTCTCCCGTGTACGTCTCCAACGTAGCCGATCTGGCTGAGAATACCGCGGACTTCCCCGAGGCGGCTTCGATCAAGGGTCTGCATGCAACCGTTTGCTCGGACGCGTCTTACCTTGGCATTGCGCACGCCGTGGTTGAGCTTGACCCCTCGGTGCTGATCCTGGATGGCTACAGCGAGAGTGCCGTGACCTACGTTTACGACGGACAGACCTACTACCTTGACCGCAGCGCGCTTGAGGCTTTGGACAAGCAGGTGACCGAATACACAGCACAAGGCGCCATCGTATATCTGCGTCTGCGCATGCGCACCGCGCCCGAAAAGGCAAATTCGCTGGTATCCTGCCTGTATGCGGTGAGTGAAGGATCTAATAAAGCGCGTGCTTACGGCATCTGGATGGACGACGACCAAAGTGCTTCGCTCATGGCAGGCTTCCTTGATTTCATCACCGCCCGCTACACCGATCCCGCCGGCACGCACGGCTTTTGCGGTGCTTTGATCATCGGCCGCAGCGTCAACGAGGCAAACTCCAACAACTACGTGGGCGCGATGGAATTCGACAAATACGTTTCCCGCTATCAGGCCCTTGTGCGCCTGGCGCATTCCACGCTTAAATCCCACTATGCAAACGGCCGCGTTTACGTCTCTGTCAGCAACAACTTAGCCGACATCAATTCTCTTTCCGCCAAGACCGATTGGACCACAAACGCATTCCTGGAGCAATTCAACATCGAATCCGTATACAGCGGCAGCTTCGACTGGCACGTAGCCATCTCTGCCTACGCCTACGGCTCGGGCAGCGCAGACCCTACCTGGTCGGACGACAACGCCAGCGCACTCAAGCTCTCCCCTGCTCACTTCTCAGATTTCGGCTGGATCGCCGACCCCGAGCACTACTTTGACGGCAACCGCCGCCACACCATCATCAGCGACTTTGAGGTCGCTCCCGGGCAAAGCCAGCAGGAGCAGGCCGCCTCCTACGCGTACGCTTACTACAAGGCGCTGGAAAACGGCCACGTGGACGCGCTGATCTACTCGGCGCACACCGACGCACAGAGCCTGATCAAGGGCTCGGGTCTTTGGGCAACCGACAACAAGGGGCAGATGACCGAGCGTCGTGCGCTCTACAACGTCTTTATGACCATTGACACCAAGGACACATCTCAATTGGATGCCATCGGCATTTCCTCCATGATCCCCGGCTGGAGCTCGCTTTACAGCGCACAATCCGCCAAGGCCGCAACCCGCCACTTTGTCACGGGTGCGGACGTGTCGGGTGCTCCCTCCTCCAAGAGTCGGACTCTCTTCTCCTTTACCGACGGTACTACCTGCAGCTTCACCCCTGACGGCAGCGTTTCCTACCTGGAGCTTTCCAAGGACGCAACGCTTGGTTGGCCCGTACTTGCCGCACACCTTGATCGCACGCAATCCCAGACCTACATGGGCATTTCCAACACGGTGCTGCAGGGCTCCGAGATCAAGGGCATCAAAACGCTTGCGCTGACCATGTGCGCAGACGTGGATTCCGAATCCCCCGTCAGCGTCAAGCTGCGCCTTGTCAAGAAGGGCACGTCTACCATCTCCGCAGGCGACGAGACCGTGGTTTACGAGGAAGTGACCGAAATTCTGCCGAATACCTGGCAGGTCGTCTACTTTGACATCTCGGACTTCACCTCCTTGACAGACGGTGACGATCCCATCACGGTATCGATTCAGCTCAAGGTTCCCGAGCTTGCCGAGGACGGCTCCTGCACGCTGCTGGTCGATCGCGTGGATATGTACGGCAATTTCGGCGTACAATTCCACGAGTGGATCATCATTGTGGTGTCCGTGATCGCCGTACTTGCGCTGATTGCAGGTCTTGTATATCTTCTGTACCGAAAATACGGTGCGCCTCCCATCATCGCCAACATTTTTTGGAATGCCTCCAAGGGTAAGATCAGATTGCGCCGCTATAAAAAGACGAGGTAAGCGATATGGGCGCAATGTACGAAAATAAAAAGGACGACTTTTCCTGTCGCAACGCGCTCTCGGGTCGCTATCCGCTGGCATTCGGTGCACACCTGCACTATCACCTGGAAATGGTGTATATGATCGAGGGCTGCACCACCTGCACGGTGGATACCGGAGAATATACCATCGAAAGTGGTGACGTGCTGCTGGTATTTCCCAACCAGGTACACCGCTATGACCCCGCGGAAAAGGAAAAATATCTGTTATTTATCATCAACCCCGACCTGTTGCCAGAGCTTTCCCGCAACTTTTCGGGTGCTGCCCCCACAAGCCCCATTGTGCGCGGCGTGGGCAATGATCCTTATATGCACGAGCTGCTCATGACGCTCTCTCACACCGAGGATATGCCCGCCGACTACCGCGACGCCATTACCAAAGGCTATCTCCTTGCCTTTTTCGGTGAGCTGCTCTCCCGCATGACCTTCCGCGAAAGCAGCCATGCAGACTCGCTGACGCTGCGCTCCATCGTCTCCTTCTGCGCGCAGAATTACAGCCGCGAGCTGACGCTTGGCACGCTGGAAGAGGAGCTGCATCTGAGCAAATACTATATCTCGCACCTGTTCGGCAGCAAGATCGGCACAGGCTTTAACGACTACATCAACGCCCTGCGCGTTTCCGAGGCCTGCAGATACCTGCGCAGAAGCAACAAAAGCATTACCGAGATCTCTGCCCTTGTGGGCTTTGGCACGCTGAGAACCTTTAACCGTGCCTTTATCAAGCAAGTGGGCATGTCGCCCAGCGAATACCGCAAAACCGCTCTGGGCGGGAACGAGCCCGAGAGAACAAGATCGGAGGTGTCACTCGTTGACTGAAGCAAGTCCCAAAAAAGGGAGCAAGATTCTCCCCGTACTCAAAAATATTGCACTTATGACAGTCGGCGCGTTTATTTACGCGTTTGCCATTGCCGTTTTTCTTGATCCCAACCATTTGGCGCCCGGCGGCGTTTCGGGTCTTTCGATCATCATCAACTCGCTTGTCAAGTTCGGCGAGACCGAGCTCGGTACCGGTGTATGGATCTTTATGATCAATATTCCGCTGATGATCGTGGGGCTGATCGTTTTCAAGCTCAAGTTTCTGATCGGTACGGTCTACGTCACCGCGCTCTCTTCTGCTATCATCGAGGTCATTGACCGCGGCTTTTCGCAGTATATCCCGGATATGTCCGACCATTTGCTGATTGCTGCCCTTGCGGGCGGTGCGCTGGCAGCACTCGGCGTGGGCATCGTGTTCCGAGGCGGCGGCTCGACCGGCGGCTTTGACATCATAGTCAAGCTTTTGCGCCGCAAGTTCCGCCATATGAAGACCGGCGTGCTGTACATGGTGCTGGATTGCTCGGTCATCGTGCTCTCGGCCATTGCATTCCACGACGTGCTGGTTGCTATGTACGCAGTAGTCACCGTGTTCGCGCACTCCACCGTGCTTGACCTTGTGCTGTACGGCAGAGATAACGCCAAAATGGTATATATCGTCACGGATCACCCCGAGCTTGTCTCCAAGCGTCTGATCAACGAGGTGGAAACCGGCGTTACGCTCTTGCACGGCGAGGGCGCATACACGGGTAAGGGCAAAAAGGTGCTTATGTGCGTTCTGCACGACCACCAGTACCCCATGGTGCGCGACGTGGTCAAGCAGGAGGACAAGAACGCCTTTATGATCGTCACCAAGGCCACCGAAATCTACGGACAGGGATATAAGAATCCTTATGCGGAAGAGCTTTAAGCGCAAAAATCAGATTTCATATAAAACCCGTCGAAAAATCGGCGGGTTTTATTGTTAAAAGATCAAAAGGCTTAGACTCTGATTGATTCCCGCATCAGCGTCATAAACCCATTCTATTCGCGCTCTCCCCCCTGCGCTTGGCACAGGGCAGCGCATATCTTCCCCCCTCCCGGATGGGGGCTTTGAAGGTAGGCATGCCTTTCGCTAAAGCTTAACCATTATGGGGAATAATCTCTATGCTCAAT
Source organism: uncultured Clostridium sp. (assembly GCA_964501175.1). Classification (GTDB taxonomy): domain Bacteria; phylum Bacillota; class Clostridia; order Oscillospirales; family CAG-272; genus SVQP01. The sequence continues at coordinate 8,924 of CAZCRV010000024.1, read as the reverse complement.
CTAATAAAAAGAGTAACTGTTGTCGGATAAGTCAAGACTTTCAAAAAAGCGAATGACCACTCTCACAGCCCCCCTCCGGGAGGGGGGAAGATTGGTGCTGACCTGTGCCAAGCACCGGGGGGAGAGTGCGAATCTGAACGGTTTCTGCGCGTTTTGTTCCTGAAAAATCGAGCCCGTACTAACATTTTTGCATCTTACCTCCCGCAATTTGCAGGATAGGCAAAATCGCTTGACTTTGCGTTTTTTGCCTTGTATAATGAAACCACAAAAGAGAACGGAGGGGCTGCCTTGAAAATCACAATTCACGAGGATCCGAGCATCAAGGAAACCGAAATACTGATCAGGTGCGCGCAAATGACCGACGAGCTCAGAGATATGATTGCCGGCATGGGACTTGTCGGACACACCTTTGCAGGCGAGCGGCAAGGGGAAACGTTTTTTATCCCGATCAAGGATATTTTTTACTTCGAATCTGTGGACGGTGAGATCTTTTTCTACACAGAAAAGCAAACGTATAAGTCCACGGCAAAGCTTTATCAGATCGAGCAAAGCCTGCAAAATCTGAAATTTGCGCGGATCTCCAAAACGGTCATTGCAAGCTTGAGCAAAATGCGAAGCATCAAAAATTCCGACAACAGCCGTCTGATCGCAACGCTGACAAATAACGAAAAATTGCTTGTTTCCAGGCAGTACGTGTCCGAAATCAAGAGAAAGCTGGGGGTGTAATTATGAGCATCGGAAGAAAATATTGGGATTCTTTTATCAAAATGGTGGGATTATGCGCTGTCATTTTTTCCGTTGTGTCGCTGGCCTTCCCTCAAATCATACAAGTCAAGTATTTACATTTGATGCTTGCGGTCGCCATTCCCATCCATCTGTTTTCGTTTTTCACGTTTGAGCTAAGGCTTTTTTCAAGACACTTGTGGGTCAGGCGCTTTATTACCATCGGCTTTAGCATGTTGACCATGGTCGTTGTGAATCTTGTGTTCAACAGTTTCCGTCCGAGCCGTGAACTTCTCATTGCGCTTGGCGTTCTGCTGGCATCATATATCCCTTTGATGGTTTTGATATATTACGTTTTAGACAAGATCGAAAAGCGCAACTTGGAGCTGATCAACCAACGGCTTGCGGATGAGAATGCGCAGGATGGCAGATAAAGAAAACCCTTGCAAATGCAAGGGTTTTTTGTTATGAGGTTGCTGCGCAAGCAAGCCGCCCTTTGTTACTCCAAGCTGCCCGAAGGGCATCATCACTTGGCGCAGCCAATCATCACTGCGCAAAGCGCATCATCACTCGCCGCAGGCGATCATAACCTGTGAACTGCAAAGCAGTTCACATCTCTTCCGGCTGCTCGAAGGTATCTCTGACGCGGAAGACCAGCGAGATACACCAAAGTGCGGCAAGCGCGACCACCACGTACACGATGCGCGAAAGGATGGCGCCCTGTCCGCCAAACAGCCATGCGACCGCATCAAAGCCGAAAAGACCGATGCTGCCCCAGTTCAGCCCGCCGATAGCGACCACGATCAGGGCGATTCTATCAAGAATAGGCATCATAATATTATTCTCCTATATACTTCATATTTGGATGATATCCGTTCATAGTTTGCGCAGCTTAGCCGTTTTTATGCCGAAATTCTTGAAAGCGCAATAAATATCGTCGCGCCCCGGCAAAATATTTAGAAAATGTACCGATTGACAGACCGCTCAAACTGTGATATACTATAATGGATAAAGTATGTACACATTCAATTCTTGATAAAAGGAGACCTTATTATGCATTGGTCAGAAGAAATTGCAAAAAAGATCATCGCGCAAAATCCAGACAAGGAAGAGTACGTTTGCGCTGCAGGCGTTTCTCCCTCCGGCTCTGTTCACATTGGTAACTTCCGCGACCTGGCAACGCCCTTGTTCGTTGTCAAGGCTCTGGAAAAAGAGGGCAAGAAGGCCAAGCTTCTGATTTCTTGGGACGAATACGACCGTTGCCGCAAGATTCCCGCAAACGTGCAGGCTGTGGTTGGCAACACCTACGACAAATACATCGGCTGCCCTTACGTGGACATTCCCGACCCCTGGGGCTGCCACGAAAACTATGCAAAGCACTTTGAGGAAGAATTCCTTAAGGGCATTGAGCCCTTCGGCATCAAGCTCGACTGCCGCTATCAGGCAGACCTGTACCGCTCGGGCGCATACACCGACGCCATTCTTGAGTCGATCCGCAAGAGAGGCGAGATTTTTGAAATTCTTGACTCCTTCAAGACCAAGGACAAGAGCAAGAGCGAGGAGCAGCTGGGGGCCGAGCACGACGCTGAAAAGGCAGCATACAGCCCCGTCAGCATTTTCTGTGACGCTTGCCACACCGACTTTACCACCATCACAAGCTTCTCCGAGGACGGCACCGAGGCAGACTACACCTGCCGCTGCGGCCATACGGGTCACTTCAATTTCCTTGAAAACCACAACTGCAAGCTTGGCTGGAAGGTTGACTGGGCCATGAGATGGAGACACGAGGGCGTTGACTTTGAGCCCGGCGGAAAGGATCACTCCGCGCCCACCGGTTCTTACAACAACTCCAAGCAGATCGCAAAGAAGGTTTTTGGTCACCAGGCTCCCCTGTACCAAGGCTACGAATTCATCGGTATCAAGGGTTTGGCGGGCAAGATGTCCTCTTCCTCGGGTATCAATCTGACTCCCGAGACCATGCTCAAGCTGTATCAGCCCGAGGTGCTGCTCTGGCTGTACGCCAAGACCGATCCCGTCAAGGCGTTCGACATTTGCTTTGACGACGGCATTCTGCGTCAGTACTTTGAATTTGACAAGATGCTGAACGATTGGCGCGAGGGCAAGGCAAACGAAGCTACCGCGTCCATCATGGAAAAGTGCATGATCGAGGGCAGATACGTCGAAACCGTTCCCATGAGCTTACTCGTACAGCTCGGATCAATCGTGGACTTCAACGTGCCGCTCTTGGAGACCGTGTTTGAAAAGATCGGTATGCCCTACAAGTACGAGCAATTTGCCGACAGACTGGAGCGCGCAAAGTTCTGGCTGGAGCAGTGCGCACCCGAACAGGTCAACCGCCTGCGCGCGACCCGTAACTTTGAGGTTTACGAGCAGCTTTCCGAGCAGGAAAAGAAGCAGATCGCGCTCTTACACGACGTGATTGCCAAGGGTGGATACACGCTGGACGAGCTCAACACCTCCATTTACGATATTCCCAAGCAGGTTTACCCCGAGCTGGCAGACTCCAAGGAGCTGCGAGGCATTCAGGGCAACTTCTTCAAGACGGTCTACAAGCTGCTGATCGACAAGGAGCAGGGCCCCAGACTGTATCTGTTCCTGTACGCCATCGACGCGGACAAGTACGTAGGACTTTTGGACTTCTCCTACCCCAAGACCGAGGCAGAGATCGCTGCAGAGAAGGCTTGCGAGGTATGCGAAACTCCCGCAGAACAAACACCCGCACAGCCCGAAGCACCCAGAGGCGAGCCCGATCCCGTGCAGCCCGTCAAGGAGCAGGTCACCATTGAGGACTTTGACAAGCTGGACCTGCGCGTTTGCAAGATCCTCAAGGCAGAAACGCTGCGCAAGTCCAACGCTTGCCTCAAGCTGACCCTGGACGACGGCATTGGCGAGAGAGTGATCATGTCCTCGATCAAGGCAGAATACACGCCCGAATCCATCATCGGCAAGAAGATCATCGTCATTGCAAATTTGAAGCCCAACAGAATTTGCAATATCAATTCCCAGGGCATGCTGCTGGCAGCAACCAACAACGCATGCGGCTGCAAGGTCATCTTCGTGGACGACAGCGTTCCCACCGGCACGCAGATTCACTGATTTTAATCAAAAACAAGGCTGAGATCTTAGGACCTCAGCCTTTTTGCTTAAACTAACTTTACACGTTTGCAACGCAACATTTGCGAAGCAAATATTTCATTGATGGTGCGCACAGCGCGCCATCACTTCCCGTCTCTGCCGCGCATGTTGCGAGAGCGCGCGGGAGTGGTGGTGGTCGTTGCCTCGGTGGTTGTTGCCTCGGTGGTCGTATTGGTATTGTCGCCGCTGATCGCGTCGCTGACATCGTCAACCACGCTGTCCACGCCATCCATCATGCCGCCACTCGTTTCATTGGTGGTGGGGGCTTGGGTCTGGGGTGCGGTGGTCACTTGTGCGGTCGTATTCTTGGTGGTCTCGCCATTGGTGTTGCTGCCATCGTCACTCTCGGGACCCACACAGCCAACCATTGCGGCCGTTACAAGACCCAGCACCAAAGCAAGCGTCAAAGCTTTACCGGTATATTTCATTGTAATATTCCTCCGTATTTTCAGGGTCAGCATTAGTATGTGCAAAAGGATCCCTTGCTTACATGGAAATTCCCGCCTGATTGACAAAAATCATCCGTTCGTGTATAATAAAAGCAGACACGGCGTATTTTTGAACGAACGCTTTGCAAAGGAGGTGGCAGCCATAAGATTTCGCATATGCTTTGTCTTGATTTTTTCCCTGTTGCTTTTGATACTGCCCGTGCAGGCCGCACAGGAGCAGCCCACGCTCTCTTTGGTGCAAGAGAATGCTTGCGAGGCGGGGGATCTTGTCACACTCACGCTTTGCTTGCCCGAAATGACGATTGCAGGCGGCTTTGTTACAATTGAGTACGATCCTCTTTTGTTCTCCTTGACCGACATCTCGCTTGCCGAGGGCTTGGACGCGCTGACGCTGACCTATCATAATCAAGACGGCAAGCTCAACCTTTTGCTGGACGCGGCAGAGAACGTGACCGTTTCGGATTCTTTGCTCTCTCTGACCTTTGAAGCGAGCGAGGAGATTCAGCCCGAAACCTATCCCATCACCTGTACCGTGCCCGATCCCACGTCCTTTTACGCGCTGAACGAGGATGGCAGTACAACTCCGCTACACGTGGTCGGTTGTGCGGGTCAAATTGAGATAACCGCGCCCGCGCTTCCCACCTGCCCCGCACGCTATCTTGCTTGCCAGGAGACCAATCCCCATGATGGAAAAGTCACGATTCGCCTTTGCGCCCTGGCAGATGCTGACGCCACGCTCCCGCGCGGCACCTACGGCTTTACCTGCTCTGTGACCGATGCAAACGGTTCGCGCGATCTGACGCTTGGCGGCTCCGAAATGCTTGCCGTGATTGAAGGCGGCGGGCAAAGCTACTTAGCCGAGCAATTCGGCGGCTCGGGCATTTATACCTCGACCTTACAGATCGATGCGCAAGGCTCGGTTACTGTCACGCTGACCCCCTTTGTGCGCATGGACGGACAAACGCTTTACGGCGGCTCCTATACTTTGACTTATCTGGACGGTATTTACGTAGGAACAGAGTAAAAATTTATTGACATATTTCATAAATCCGAGGAAATATGCATTCTGTCTGTTGACAAGTTGACAAAAATAGTATAAAATGATAAATGTCCAAATATATTACAAAGGAGATTATTACCATGAAAAAATTACTGGCTCTGGTTCTTTCCATGCTGCTGGTTGCTTCCTGCTTTGCTATGATGGCATATGCAGAAGAGGAGACTACCGCTGCTGCCGAAGAGACCACTGTTGCTGCCGAGGGTGAAGAAACCACCGAAGGCGAAGCTCCCTCCTATTCCAACACCTTGATTGTTTTTGATGAAAACGCAAAGGATATGAAGGTTCTGGGCTCTCAGAACGGTATAAACAAGACTTTCTACGGTTCCGATTGGGAAGGCGCAAGACTTAAGATCACCAAGCCCGAGGACCCCTACGTTTCAATCAACTACAACCAGTACCTCAAGAAGGCAAGCCTTGAAAAGCTGGATTCCCAGTCCTACCCCTTCATTGTTTTCAAGCTCAAGGTTGAAGGCTACGTTGACGATATTGAGCTCTTCTACTGCGCAGGTGACATTGCCGCTCCTCAGGGTGGCTACTCCACCACGACCGACTATCCCGGCATGTACGACGGCTCCGTTGAGTACATCATCTACGACCTGACCGGCGACTGCGAGGGTAACTACAATACCTTCCGTTTCGACCCCATGGGCGCAGACGATGATACCTTGATCTACCTGTATGAGATGGCATTCTTCGCAACCGAGGACGAGGCAATCAAGTACGCAGGCCTTGACCAGGTAACCGAGGCTCCCACCACCGAGCCCACAGAGACCGAGCCCGCAACCGAGAAGGAAACCGAAGCTCCCACCACCGAGGCTGTCTCCAGACCCGAAAGAGGTGACAAGGCTGAGGATAAGGGCTGCGGCGGCATCATCAGCGTTGGTGCTTTCGTTGCAGTCATCGCTCTGGGTACAGTTTGCATCAAGAAGAAGGACTAATATTTTGATTTAGTTGATAACTTCAATCAATTTTGCCCGCATATCCAAATGGATATGCGGGCATTTTGTCTTGTTTTGCTTGTCTTGTTTTGTGCAATGCACCAAAAAAACGTCAAAGGCAAAAAAAATGTATCCCCCCTCTTTGCATACGAAAAATTTTATTGTATAATATAAAGTGAATAAATATATGCAAACAGAGGTAAAGTATGAAAAAATCCGTTTACATATACTGCACGATCTTGTGCCTTGTATTGCTGTGCCTTGCGCTGACGCCGTGTGTGTACGCCCAAAACGTACGCGAATACTCGGTCACGCTGGACGAACCGAAAAGCATTACCGCAACAAATAATCCGGTCATATTCAAGGACTACGAGCACGGTACAGATCCCGTGCTGACGCTTTCGGGCTGGGTCAAGACAGATCTGACCATGCAAAGATACGAATACACGATTGACGGCGGCAAAACCTGGATATCGCTTACCAATGCGGTGATTGAGCGTGCCGACACCAAGCATTTCTGCCCAGACACCTGGCTCACGGCGGGCTATCGCATAGAAATTGACGTCTCCGAGTTGCCGCGCGGCACTTACGATATTTTCGTGCGCGGATATACCACCACGGGAGAGGCGCTTGATCTGCTTGTTTTGCTGGACGCCAGAATCGGACACGTGGACGAGCAGACCTTTGGCTACTGCGAGATCAATCTGCGCGCACTTGGTGCACAGGACGCTTCTCTTTCCCTGCCTGCCGCGCAAGTCCTGGCGCTGGACGCTTACAGCCTTTACAAATTCACGCGCGCCGAGATTTTGACCGACGCTCCCTCCACGCTGACCCTTTCGGCAGCAGATGCAACCGATCCATTATATTTTTCACTCTCTGCCACAGCACAGGAGACAGAAAACGGCTATGCAGCCGAAATTGATCTGACAAATCAGCAATACGCAGGCAAGCTGCAGCTTGTCTCGGACGCTGACGTGCAGATCAGCCGCATCCGCTTTTATTACAGCACACCCGATTACTACACGGGCGACCTGAAAATTCACATGACGCTGAGTGTGCACGACTATCTGGGCAATGCCAATATGGTAGCCCCTGAGCTGCTCTCGGACGATACGGTGGGTACTTACACCAAGCTTTTTGCGACCGACAACACAAACGACCCCTATATTTACTTCAATATCGCCAATTATCTCAACGAAACGCAGAACGTGCTGGTCAGCGCGGATCACTACCGCTATGCCGTGATCACGCTTAAGACCCCCGAAACCAATTCGGACGGCCTTTTCCGCCTGTTTTTGTGCGCGGGCGAGATCCGCGGTCCTTCGGGGGACAGCCACATTGCCTTCCAGCCCATCAACGACGGAAAATGGCGCACGTACGTCATCCCACTCTACGAGGAAAACGACTGGACGGGTCAGATCCACGGCATGCGCTTTGACTTTATTGACGCTCACGCAACCTCTACGGATTACGCCAATATTGCGTCCATCGGCTTCTATCCCGATCTCGAAAGTGCACAAGCCGCAGCCGACGAGCCTCTTGAGGTATATCACGAGCAAGGCATCGTCCCCGTAGACAAATACAAGGAGGAGGGGCGCGCGCCCTCGGGCAGAGCCGACGCCATTACCTGGTTTGACGACACGCTTGCTCCCTGCTTTGGCGGTGAGAATAAATCTACGTTCAGCTTTGACCAATACGGACATCTGATGCTCAGCGCGACATCCACCACCAACGACCCCTACGTCAGCTTTGATATGCAAGCCTACGCTGCCCTGACCGGTCTGCCGCTTTTGCGCGCCGAGGAAAACAAGGTCATCGTGCTGCGCGTGCTGGCAGACGAGGGCATCGTGGGCAAGAATTTCGTGCTCTACTACTATTCCGCAGGTCTCAATTATGCCGAGGGAACGCGCGCGATCGGTGCAAATTTCCAGGCAGACGGCGGTTGGGAATACTTGATTTACGATATGTCCAAAGAGGAATTATGGACAGACCACATTTTAGGCATGCGCCTGGACTTTGCTTCACAGATCAACACTGCGCAAAAGGTTTGCGTCTCTGATATTCTGTTCTTTGCCGATATGGATGCGTGGTATGCCTACGCCGACGCGCACGGCATCGCACCTGACGGCTCAGACGCACCCGAGGCCGGCGAAATTACTACGGCAGAGCCCGAGACCGATCGACTCACCATTGAAATTCCCACCATGGGCCCCGGACTTGAATATATTCCCTCGGATTCGGAGCAAACTCCCGATTCGGGCACCGGATGCAAGAGCACCTTGAGCATGGGCAGCGTGATTTTGTCCTTGTTTATGGTATTGTGTGCATTTTGCCTGGTTGCTTGCGCACCGAAATTGCCCGACACGCAAAAGGAGACCGAGACAGAACAGGTAACGGAACATCAGACATCCGCACCGATTTCGACCGAGAAGCAAACCGATCCGATGACAGAGCAGATGACCGATTCGGTCACACAAGAAACCATCGAGGAAGAGACCACCTACGGCCCGCTGCACTTCCCCGAGGAGACGGGTGAATAAAAGAAAAAAGGGGCTGAGTCACTAACTTAGCTCTGCGAAAAGAAAAAGCGGATACTTT
>CAZCRV010000023.1:0-14872 GCA_964501175.1 uncultured Clostridium sp. | reverse complement strand
CTCTCCTCCATCTTGAACTCGACCTCACCTGCCAACGCCTTGACGTGCGTGGAGGAGGTGCCGTTTGCCAGCACGAAATATTCCGCGATATCGGTCTTATCCTTCAGCTCTACGATCTTGATATCCTTGGCTCTGGTGTCCTCTAAAATCTCGGCAATAGCCTCTGCTAACTGCAGAGGGGTTGCACCGACCAGCGAGGGCTTCTTCGCGTTTTCATTGTTCAGGATCTCTTCCATTTGTATATTCCTTTCAATTTTCGGTTTATTTTTCAATTCTCAATTGCAATATCAGACTGTTTCTGGCACAAAACGTGTCGGGGCTGACGGGTGCGCCGTCAGCAAGCAATCCTTCGACGGTCATGTCAAACGACTGTACCAGCACACGCCACAGGTGTTCTATGCGCGCGTCCTCGGGCATTTTTTCGGGCTCTGCATCCCAGAATGCGTGACGCAGCGTGACGCAATCGGGGAAGGTGCGCGACTCGTCGATATAGTCGGCAAGGTACACGATCTGCTCACAAAGAGTCATGCCTTCCCTGCCCGTAGTATGAAAGCGCACCGCCGAAATGACCTCGGGATCGGCAAACTCCGCATACGCCTCGGGGATGAGCAGCGCGGCCGTTCTTGCGTGCAGCGTCTTGGGTGCGGCCACGTCCAACGCGGTCACCTCTACGCCTCTCTCCCGCAAAAACGCCACGTGGCGATCGATCTTCCATTCCTTGGTCACGTCGTGTAAAAGTGCCGCGACGCGCAGCATCTGCTCCTTTTCGGGGCAATAGAGTGCTGCAAGACGGGCCGCCATCTGCTCAACGGCTAACGTGTGCCGCGCGCGCTTTTCGGACATGTCCGCCGTGACGCGCTCGCGCAGCGTCAAAATTTCGCTTTGGTTGTATTCTCTCATAAATATAATCCGTTTTCCTCTATATATGCGGCAACGCGTGCGGGCACAAGGCCGTCAATGCTCTGCCCTGCCTTGATGCGCTCTCTCACCTCTGTCGAGCTGACCTCGATCGGGTCGGACACAATTCTGCGCACCACCTTACCGTATTTTTGGTTGTACTCCGCGATCTTTTGCACGATCTCCTCGTCCAGCGCCTTGTCGCTCTCGCGGCGGATATAGACAGGATAGCAAAGCTCGAAGATGCGTTCGGGTGCACGCCACTTGTCCAAAGTCAGCATCATATCCGTGCCCAAAAGCAGGAACAATCTGCGATCCTCGCCAGAAAGTGCACTCAGCGTATCCACCGTAAAGCTTTTGCCCTCGCGTCTGATCTCCATATCGCTGACGATCACGCCCTCCACATCGGCAAACGCAAGCTCGCACATACGCAGCCTCTGTGCTGCCGTGACCTGGGCGTCCATTTGCTTGTGCGGCGTCACGCCCGTGGGAATGACGTACAACACGTCCAGCCACATCTGCTCCATAAACGCCTTTGCGGCCGCCACGTGCCCTTGATGCACGGGAGAAAACGTACCTCCGTAAATACCGATACGCAGCATGTCAGGGCAGCTCGATGCGATTTTTCTTTTTCTCGGAGCGGCGGTACAGAATGATCTTTTTGCCGATCACGCCGCAAACCTCAGCTCCCAGCTCCTCGCCAAGCGCATCCGCAAGATCGCGAGGGGTATAGTCACAGTTATCAAGAACGCCCAGCTTGATCAGCTCGCGGGCATCAAGCGCGTCCGAAAAGGTTTTGATCATATTTTCGCTAAGGCCGTTTTTGCCGATCTGCATAATGGTGGGCAGGTCGGTGGCAAGGCTGCGAAGATATGCTCTTTGCTTGCTTGTAATCATAGTTTTATTTTTCTCCATTTTCTCGCCGCACCAGAAATTCCACCAGCAGCTGCATAGCCTTGCCGCGGTGACTGATGCTGTTTTTCTCCTCTGCCGTCATCTCGGCATAGGTCTTATCCATGGGCGGATAGTAGAAGAGCGGATCGTAGCCAAAGCCACGCGCGCCTCTGTACCGATGCGTAATCTCACCCTCGGTTCTTCCCTCAAAATAATAGCCCTTTGTCAGATCCTCGGGGAACACGCAGGCAATGCAGCAAACGAACGCGCCGCTTCTGTCCTGCTTGTCGGCAAGATTCCTGAGCAGAAGCTGATTGTTTGCCTCGTCGTCGCCGTGCTCTCCGCTGTAGCGCGCGCTGTAAATGCCGGGGGCACGGTCCAGCGCGTACACCTCAAGCCCCGAGTCGTCGCCCACGCCGATATATCCGCTCGCAGCGGCTGCGTGAGCCTTGATAAAAGCATTCTCGGCAAAGGTGGTGCCATTCTCCTCGATCTCGTCGCAAAGGCCCACATCGTCAAGCGAGAGGATCTCCACGTCCTTGATCGAGCCCGCCAAAATCTCGCGCAGTTCCTTGATTTTCTTTTGATTGTGTGATGCAAGTACGATCTTCATAAATTACTGTTCAAAAAGTGCCCTTATAAAGTCGGCAGCCACAAATTCCTGCATGTCGTCGATCTTCTCACCCACGCCGATAAACTTGACGGGGATACCCAGCTCTCGCTTAATCGAAAGCACGATACCACCCTTGGCGGTGCCGTCCAGCTTGTTGAGCGTCAAGCCCGTGATATTGGCAGCCTTGCCGAATTCCTTTGCCTGGATGATGGCGTTCTGACCCGTGGTTGCATCCAGCACCAGGAGGTTTTCTCTTGCTGCACCGGGCAGCTCGCGGTCGATGACGCGATTGATCTTGGCAAGCTCGTTCATCAAATTGGTCTTGTTGTGCAATCTGCCCGCGGTGTCAATAATCAGCACGTCAGCCTGCTTTTTCTTTGCGTAGTTGATGGCGTCGAACACCACGGCCGCGGGATCGCTGCCCTCGTTCTGACGCACCATTTCCACGCCCGCACGGTCACACCATACCTGCAGCTGGTCGATCGCTGCTGCGCGGAAGGTATCCGCAGCCGCAACCACAACCTTCTTGCCCTCGGCGCGCAGGCGGTTGGAAATTTTACCGATCGAGGTGGTTTTACCCGCGCCGTTGACGCCGATGACCAGCACGACCGACGGGGTGGTGGAGAGGTTGAGCGGGCCGCCCTCTCCGATCATATCTGTCAAAAGCTCCTGCAGAGCCTTCATGACGTCCTCTTTTTCCTTGATTCTGCCGTCCTTGACGCGGTCGCGGAGCTCGTCGATGATCTCCTCGGTCGCACCAACGCCGACGTCTGCTTCGATCAAGAGCTCCTCGAGCTCGTCCAGCAGATCCTCGTCCACGCGGACGAAATTCGAAAGCACGTTATGGACCTTGCCGAACAGCGCGTCCTTGGTTTTTTTGAGTCCGGCCTTGAGTTTATCCAAAAATGCCATCCCAGTTACTCTCCTTTTGTTTTTCGATATCGTTGACGTCCAGCGTCAGCACCTTGGAAATGCCGTGCTCGGGCATGGTGACGCCGTACAGTCTGGTCGCAGCAGCCATGGTACCGCGACGATGCGTGATCATGATGAACTGCGTGCCGTCGGTGTACTTCTTGATGTACTGCGCAAGTCGTTCTACGTTGACCTCGTCAAGAGCCGCCTCGATCTCGTCCAGAATACAGAACGGAGTGGGGTTGACCTTGAGGATCGCAAAGAACAACGCAACGCCGACAAAGGCCTGCTCGCCGCCGGACAGCTGCATCAGATTCTTGATGATCTTTCCGGGAGGTGCTGCCTTGATCTCAATGCCCGACTCTAAAATATTCTCGGGATCGGACAAGGAAAGCTCGGCAGAGCCGCCGCCGAACAGCTCGGCAAATACTTTACCGAAGTTCTCGTTGATCTGATTGAAGGATTCGACAAAGACCGCCTTCATCTCGGCCTCCAGCTCTGCTATGATCTTGAGCGTCTCGGCGCGGGATTTTTCCAGATCCGTGATCTGCTCGTTCATCTCGTCGTATCTCTTCTTGACTTCCTGATATTTTTCCACCGCGCCAAGGTCTACGTGGCCGATCGCACGCAGCTTGTTACGGCATTCGGTCTGCAGCGCCACCATTTCGCGGCGGTTTTCGGGCGTGATGGCGGGATAGCCCAGCGCGACCGCGTCGGCTCTGGTCATCTCGTAATCATCCCAAAGCTTGCTTGAAAGCTTATCCAGCTCGTCGCGCAAATTGGCAAGCTTGGTCTCACATCGGGTGTATTCGCGGAAGATGATCTCCTTTTGGTTCATCTTCTCGCGCATGCGGTTGTTCATTTCATTGAGCTTTTTTTCAAAATCCATGCTGTCGCTTTCAATGCCGGCGCGCTTGGAATTGAGCTCCTGTAATCTCTGTTGACCCGCTTCGTATTTTTGTCTGTTGTCTGCCTGGAATACCGTATACCCTTCAATCATATCCTCCAGCGAAATGATTCTCTCGCGGGAAGCGCGGATCTCCTCGGCATACATATCCACGCGCGTGCGGCAAACGCCCAGCAGCGTGTGCTCGGTCTCGGTATCCTTGGCGGTCTCGCTGATCTTGATGATCACGGCGGTCATGCGATCGTTGAGATCTGCCACGTGATCCTCGAGATCCAGTCTCTGCTCGTCCTTTTTCTGACGCAGCGCGGTGATCTCCTTGACCACGTTGGCAGCACTGCGCTCGTCGGCCTGCAGCACGGCTAAGTCTTCCTCGTATCTCTCGCTCATGGCGATGATCTGCTCGTAGTCCGCGCGCATTTTTTCAAGCAGCGTGTTGTTGGCGTCCATCTTGGCGTTGATCTGCTCAAGCTGTGCGCTCTCGGTGCTCATCAGCACGCCCAGAAGCTCACGGCGATCCTCCGAGGATGCCTTGTCTTCGGTCGCGTCGCCAATGTCCTGCTTGACACCGTCCATGCTCTTTTGCAGCTTGTCAATTTCATTTTGGCAAGCGGCTGCGGTCTCTTCCAATTTCTTGATCTCTGCAGCTCTACCCAGCACACCCGTGCCCTGGCGCACCGAGCCGCCCGTAAACGAACCGCCCATATTGATCTGCTGACCGTCCAAGGTGACCACGCGCACGCGGTAGCGCAGCGCCTTTGCCATGGCGGTTGCATTGTCGATATTATCAAAAATCAGGGTTCTGCCGATCAGCGAGGATACCACGCCGCGGAATTTTTCATCGCAGTCAAGCAAGGTATCCGCCACGGCAATATAGCCGCGGTAGCCGGATGCATCGCGCATCTCGGGGGTGGGGGTCGAGGCGCGCATGGAGGTCAGGGGGAAGAAGGTTGCTCTGCCCGCCTCGCCCTTTTTGAGCGCATACATAGCAGCCTTTGCGGTCTCCTCGTCGTCCACCACGATGTGCTGCAGGTTGGCACCCAGCGCGGTCTCAATGGCAGTCACGTACTTTTCGTCCACCGATACGACCTTGGAAAGCGGGCCGTAGATCTTGCCGCAGGGCGCACCGCCGTAGGTGGTGATCTTGCCCTCGGCATAGCGGTTCATGACGTATCTGACGCTGTTTGCGTACCCTTCAAAGCTCTCTTCCATGTGCTTGAAGGTCTGCACTCTCTGGCGTGCCGAATCGCGGCGCAGAATGGCCGCGTTTATCTGCTCGGAAAGCTCTCCGTAGGTGCCGTTAAGAGTTGCCAGCTTTTTGTTATATTCCTCGATCTCGGCATTTGCCTCGTCGATGGCCTTCTGATAGTCTGCAATGGTCTTCTGCTTGTCGGCACTCTGCTTTGCCAGTGCCTCGAGCGCGCGCTCGTAGGTCTCCATGTCGGCAAGGATATCGCTGTTGCGGTCGCTGCCACTGTTCTTGGCGTTCTCCAGGACAGAGATGCGCACGCGGATATCGGTCGCCTCGGCCTCAGCCTCGCGGATATCGGCAAGTGCGGTGGCAATATCTGCCTCCAGCACCGCGATCTTGGCTCTTGTGGTGCGGATCTCGTCCGCAATCTCACCCTGCTCCTTTTCAAGCGCTGCGCTCTGCTCGCCAAGCGCGAGAATGCGCGCGGAGTGGTCACCGCAAGCGGCCTGCTCGTCTGCCATGTTCTTTTGAGAGAGAGACATCGCAGAGGTGGTTGCCTCGATCAGCTCCTTGGTGTGCGCAATATTGCTCTCGGTCACGCGGAATTCGCTATCCAAGGTATGGTTCTCCTGCGTTTGCTCACGGATCTGCGTCAGCAGCTGCTCGGATGCCATTTTATTGGACTGGGAAGCCTCAAACAAGCGGTCGTTCTGCTTTTCCATGGACTGCAGGGATTCCTCGGCATTCTGCAGATCGAACGAGGAATGCTTGAGCGCATCCTCTGCCACACCGATCTCATTTCGAAATCTCTCGGTGTCATACAGCCAAAGGCTGATGTCCGCGCGCTTTTTGGAGTCCATAAGCTCAATGGCGCGCTTTGCCTTGCCCGCTTCTTTTTCCAAGGGGCCGACCTGCGCCTGCACCTCGGTGAACACGTCCATGATGCGAACCATATTTTCCTCGGCCTTGGCAAGCTTTCTCTCGGCTTCGTTTTTCTTATGACGGTACTTGGCAATACCCGAGGCGTCCTCAAAGGTGCTGCGTCGCTCGTCGCTCTTACGGGATACCATTTCGGCAATTCTGCCCTGACCGATGATCGAATAACCGTCACGGCCGATACCCGTATTCATAAAGAGCTCGTAAATGTCGCGCAGTCTGACCGCGCGGCGGTTGATAAAATATTCACTCTCACCCTGGCGGAAATAACGTCTTGTAACCGTTACCTCGTCATAGGGGCAATCAAGCTTTGCAAAGTCTGTCGTGTTGTCAAAGGTCACCGAGACCTCTGCGTAGCCCATGGGGCGGCGGCTGTCCGCGCCACCGAAAATGACGTCCTCCATCTTGGTACCGCGCAGGGTCTTGGACGAGATCTCGCCCAGTACCCAACGCATCGCATCCGCGATGTTGGACTTACCGCTTCCGTTGGGTCCGACGATGACGGTCACGCCCGTCTGCTCGCCCACCATACCGTTGTCAAACACCAGCTTGGTTCTGTCCGGGAAGGACTTAAAGCCTTGTAATTCAATCGATTTTAAGTACACTGTTCCGTCTCCTTTTCAGGTAATGTGGGAAAAGGGCAATCCGCGGCCGCAAGGCGCAGGTCTTGCCCGAATTCCTCTCGGAGTCGCAAAAGATTCTGCCTGTGCTGTCCGATAGCCATAGACAACTCCTTGGCAGGAATATATATTGTCTGCACGGGCTTTACTGCCTTATGCAGCATATCTCTGAGTTTTTTATAATACAGCTCGCTTCGCACAAGCTCACCCATCGCGGGATGATTTGCCCCCGCAACGGCACAGGCGGGATCGGACAGATTGTCCGACGCGCAAAGACCGATGCGGATCACGGGCACGCTGTGCGTTTGGAATACCTCCAGCACCTTTGCGCTGCGGCCAATGGCCTCGGCTTGCGTAAGGGGTACGTAAGCACCGCTTTGCATCATGGTGCAAAGCTCGGTATCTGCAAAGACCACCGTGGGATAGATACGAGCACCACGCACGCCAAGCTCGCACAGCTGCTTTGCGGTTTGCATCTCGCTTTGCACGGTACTGCCCGGTAGGCCGATCATCATCTGTCCTACTACGTCGTACCCTGCGTCTAAAAGCAAACGACAAGCCTGCTCTGCACTCTCTGCGCTGTGCCCGCGCCCGGAGGCTACAAGCACGCCGTCATCCATGCTCTGCACGCCAAGCTCGACCGTGCGCACGCTGTAGCGCGCAAGGATCTCGATGATCCCTTCCGATATGTAGTCGGGTCTTGTGGACACGCGAATTCCCTTCACGCTCGCCTTGCCCGTCTGTGGCTCTTGCACGTACCGCTCGGCCACGTCCAGAAGGTAGATCATCAGCTCGCGGTCAATGCCGGTAAACGAGCCACCGAAATACGCGATCTCGGCCGTATCGTCCTCGCCCGTCGTGGCGAGTGCTGTCCTAATCTGTGCATCCACGCTTGCAGGATCAAAGCTCTGCGCGCCCGAAATACTGCGCTGATTGCAAAACACGCAGGTGTGCGGGCAGCCCAAGTGCGGGATAAAGATGGGGATATTTAAGTGTCGGCTCATGGCTGCACGCCAAACAGCTCCAGCGCCTGACGCGCGGCACTTTGCTCGGCGCGACGCTTGGATTGCCCCGTTCCGCGACCGATCACGTTGGAATTGAGTCGCGCCTCCACCGTAAAGGTCTTTTGGTGGTCGGGGCCGCTCTCGCCAACCGTGACGTATTCAAGGAAATCTCCCTCGGTCTGCTGCACGAACTGCTGCAGCAGCGTTTTATAGTCACGGCTGCCCGCATGGCTTGCATTGGCAATTTCCCTTTGCACAAAAGGCAAAAGCAGCTCGGTCACGCGGTCAATGCCCCGGTTGCCCGCGTCGAGATAGATCGCGGCCAGCAGAGCTTCAAACGCGTCTGCCAAGATCGACCTGCGCTCTCTGCCGCGGTTCTTTTCCTCGCCAACGCCCAAAAGCAGATATTCGCCAAGGTGAATCTCGTCGGCAAACGAGGAGAGCGCACGCTCGCAAACAAGCTCGGCGCGCATGCGCGTCAGCTCACCCTCCGCAAGATCGGGATAGGCCGAATACAAGTATCGGCTGACCACCAAGGAGAGCACCGAGTCGCCCAAAAACTCCAGGCGCTCGTTGCAAAGCAGGTGGTGATGCTTGTCCCCTTGCTCGTTAGAGTACGAGGAGTGCGTCAGCGCCTTTTGCAGATATGAGGGGTTTGTAAAACGGTATCCCAGCGATTCCTCAAGCTGTGTATAGGGTCTGGGATAGCAGTTCACAGGGTTGTTCATAAGAATCCTTTCCCTGTCACGGGATCACTTGTTGATCTCGGGCAGTAATTCTTGAATGGTAGTCATGGCAGTTTCGGCGATCACCGCGTTTCTGGCCGCCTTACCTCCCTTGACTATCTTTTCGGGCATCTGAATGATGCCGAAGTTGGCGTTCATGGGCACGAACGAGCCCACGCTGCCGTTTTGCACGTAAAGTGCCATAGCTCCCGTCATGGTTGTTCTGGGCAGGATCAGCGGCTGCAGTTCTCTTGCGCGTCTTGCAGCGTTGATGCCCGCAACAAGTCCGGAGGCGGCCGATTCCACGTAGCCCTCCACGCCTGTCATCTGTCCTGCGAAATATACGTTCGGACGCGACAGCATGGAATAATCCGCACAAAGCAGGCCGGGAGAATTCAGATAAGTATTGCGGTGCATGACGCCGTAGCGCAAGAATTCCGCATTTTCAAGTCCCGGGATCAGGCGGAACACGCGCCTTTGCTCCGGGAAGGTCAGATGCGTCTGGAAGCCCACCAGGTTATACATGGTGCCCTCCTTGTTTTCCTTACGCAGCTGCACCACCGCATAAGATTCCTTGCCCACGCGCGGGTCGATCAGACCTACGGGCTTAAGCGGGCCATAGCGCAGCGTATCGTAGCCGCGGCGTGCCATGACCTCGACCGGCATGCAGCCCTCAAATACCGTCAGATCCTTTTGGGTCTCGCGGTCAAATTCCTTGAGGGACGCCTCCTCTGCCGAGACAAGCGCCTGATAAAACGCATCGTACTGCTCGCGCGTCATGGGGCAATTGATATAGTCCGCGTCTCCCTTATCGTATCGGGAGGCGAAAAACGCGATATCCATATTGATGCTGTCCGCATCCACGATGGGCGCGGCAGCGTCGAAAAAGTGAAGTCCGCCGCAGCCAAGCTCGTCACGAATATAATCGGCCATCGGGTCGCTGGTCAGCGGACCCGTGGCAATGACCGTGACGCCGTCGTCGGGCAAGCGATGGCACTCGGCCTCGATCACCTCAACGTTCGGATGATTGCGGATGCGGTCGGTAATAAACTCGGAAAACAGCACTCTGTCCACGGCCAGCGCCGAGCCTGCAGGCACGCGCGTGGCGTCCGCCGCCTGCATGATCAGCGAATTCATGGCACGCATCTCCTGTTTGAGCAGGCCAACTGCGTTGGAGGTTGCGTCCGAGCGCAGCGAGTTGGAGCAGACCAGCTCGCCAAAGGTGGGCGCGTGGTGCGCGGGGGTATATTTGATCGGCTTCATTTCATAAAGCCTGACCTTGACCCCGCGCTCGGCAGCCTGCCATGCGGCCTCGCTGCCCGCAAGTCCCGCTCCGAGAATCGAAATATACTCTGCCATTATGCTTCACCCTCACCGGTCATTTCCTTCTCGGTTGCCTCTCTTGTGTAGCCGCAAGCCTTGTCGTGGCAGACGATGAGCGCCTTGCCCTTCTTGCGGAACAGCGTGCCGCCGCAGCCGGGGCACTTTTCGGCAATCGGCATATCCCAGGCCGAGAAATCACACGCGGGATATTTTTCGCAGCTGTAGAATACGGTCTTGTTTCTGCCGTACTTCATGACCACCTTGTTGCCGCACTTGGGGCAAGGTACGCCGATATCCTTGGTTCTGGGCTTGGTGAACGCACAGGTGGGGTAGTTTGCGCAAGCGTAGAAGCTGCCGTATCTGCCCGAGCGCAGCACCATATCGCCGCCGCACTTCTCGCACTTGAAATCGGCCACCACGACCTTTTTCTCGCTCTGCTCACCCTCTGCATTATCAGCATTCTTGCCCGCGTTCAGGGGCTTTGTGTTCTTACAGGTGGGATAATTGGGGCATGCGGCAAACTTGCCAAAGCGGCCGTTCTTGACGATCATGGTCGCGCCGCACTTGTCGCAAATGATATCGGTCTTTTCCACGGGCAGCTCGTAGCTGGTATCTGCCAGCGCCTTTTCGGCGCTCTCCAGCTGACCCGAGAAATTGCGCCAGAACTTTTCAAGCACGTCGTTCATCTCGACGCTGCCCTTCTCAATCGAGTCGAGATCGTCCTCCATGCGCGCGGTAAAGCGATAGTCCACGATAGAGTGGAAATTGTCCTCCATGAGCTTGGTCGTGACCTCACCGTAAGCGGTGGGACAGAGCGACTTGCCGTCACGGGACACGTAATTCTTGGAAATATTGGTGATAATCGTAGGATAGGTGGAGGGGCGTCCGATGCCCATTTCCTCTAAGTTCTTGACCAGTGTTGCCTCAGTATAGCGTGCGGGGGGCTCGGTAAAGTGACGTGTGGGCTGCACCTCGTCGCTGCTCCAAGCCTGGCCCTTCTGCATATCGGGCAGACGGATGTCACTCATCTGGTCGGGGTCGTTCTCGTCCGCCTTTTCGTCGGTGGTCTCCTCATACATGACCATATAACCGGGGAACGTGACGGTATAACCGCCGGTACGGAAGATATAGCCCTCGCTGGTAAAGTCCACGCTCAGAGTCGCCAGCTCTGCAGACTGCATCTGGCTTGCGACGAATCTTTCCCAGATCAGCTTGTAAAGACGGTACTGGTCAGGGGTCAGGTACTTACGGATCTTGGCAGGCTCGAGGTCCACCTTGGTCGGACGGATGGCTTCGTGCGCGTCCTGTGCGCCCGCCTTGACCTTATAGGTTCTGGGGGTTGCGGGACAATACCGGTCGCCGTACTTGCCTGCAATATAAGCCAGCGCTGCGCCCTGTGCCTCCTCGGAAATACGCAAAGAGTCGGTACGCATATACGAAATCAGACCCTGTGCGCCACCGTTCTCGGAGCCGACGTTGATACCTTCGTAAAGCTCCTGCGCCACGCGCATGATTCTCTGTGACTGGAATCCCAGCTTGCGCGAAGCCTCCTGCATCATGGTCGATGTGGTAAAGGGCGGTGCGGGTGCCTTATGTCTGGTGGCACGCTTGACGTCGGATACGGTAAAGGTCTTGCCCTGTACGGCATCCACAACCGCTTTAGCTTCTGCCTGGGAGGTCAGCTTGACCTTACCGTTTTGGTCGCCCCAGAAGCGCGCCAGCACGCCTGCTCCCTGCTCGGTGTGCAGATGCGCTGCAATGGTCCAGTATTCCTCGGGCACGAATGCGCGGATCTCGTTTTCTCTTTCCACGATCATCTTGGTTGCAACGCTTTGTACGCGGCCTGCGGAAAGGCCGGGTTTGACGTTCTTCCAAAGCAGGGGGCTGATCTTATAGCCCACGATTCTGTCCACGATGCGGCGCGCTCTTTGCGAGTCGACCAGGTCCATATCGATTTGTCTGGGCTGCTTGATAGCCGCCTTGACTGCGGTTTTGGTGACCTCGTTGAAGGTCACGCGCTGGGTCTTTTCCACGGGAATGCCCAGCACGGCTGCTAAGTGCCAGGAGATAGCTTCGCCTTCGCGGTCAGGGTCGGTTGCAAGGAAGACCTTGGTTGCATGCTTTGCTTCCTTGCGGATCTCCTTGATCAGATCTCCCTTGCCGCGCACGTTGATATAGTGGGCGTCAAAGCCGTTTTCAATATCCACGGCCAGCGTGCTCTTGGGCAGGTCACGCACGTGACCCTTGGAGGCGATGACCTTATAATTGGAACCAAGGTAGCCCTTGATGGTTGTTGCTTTGGAGGGTGACTCCACGATTACCAGATTTGCCATAAATTCTATCTATTTTCCTTTCCGTAAACGGTAAATGATTTTCAAAGTGAGATTATTTGCGCGTGTAAAGTCCGCCGGGCAGAGACTGCAAAAGGCCCTTGATCTCAAACATGGTCAGCGCAGTCATGACCTCGTGCGTGGGGTAGCCGCAGCGCACCAGCCAATCGGCCGAGATCGCCTTATCCAGCGGGATCTGCGCGAACATTTCGCGCTGTCTTGGGGAAAATGCCTCCAGCACCTTGGCTGAGTCGTCCTCACGAACCTTGGGTGCAGCCTTTTCGGTGACGGCAGGCGTTACTTCTTGCGTCTTTTCTTGCTTGATCGTCGTTTTCTCTCGCACCTGCTCGTCGCGCACCTGTTTGACGCTCTTGGCGGGGGCGTCCCCGGCAGGCAATCCGACGCCGTATCTTGCAAATGCTGCGGGATCGGGATCCGAGCGCTCCTGCGCACGCATCAATCTTGCGCTGTCCACGCTGTCTCGGTACCAAAACGCGTAATTCTGTAAAATATCCCGCGCACCCAGCGCAACGGCTGCGCCGTCACGGATCAGCTGATTGGTGCCCGAGGTATTGGGATCGCCCACGTTGCCGGGAACGGCGTAAATATCTTTCCCCTGCGCAATGGCTTCTCTTGCGGTGATCAGCGCACCGCTGCCAAGATCAGCTTCGACCACCACCGTGCCCGCGCCAAGACCGCTGATAATGCGGTTACGCAGTGGGAAATGGTAGCCCCTGGGCGGTGTGGAGGGCGGGTATTCGGTGATAACCAGGCCGCGCTCCGCAATGGCGCGCATCAGTCTGTCATGCTGACGGGGGTACGGCACGTCAATGCCGCAACCAAGCACCGCAACGGTGCATCCCTTTGCCGAAAGCGCACCCACGGCACAAGCCGCGTCCACGCCAAGTGCCATGCCGCTGACCACCACGACGCCCGTGCTTGCCAGCTCATAGGCTATTCTATACGCCATCTCCTTGCCGTATTCACTCATGCTGCGCGTGCCCACCATGCTGACAAACAACTGCTTTTCGAAATCGGGCAGCTTTCCCTTATAGTACAGCACGCAGGGCGGCGCCTTGATGGCGCGCAGCGTAGAAGGATACGCGTCGTCGGTATAGCACAGAATACCCACGCTGTTTTTCTGACAGAACTCCAGGATGCCGTACGCCTCGTCCAAGGACTTGTTGCACAGCTTTCCCTTGAAGCTGTCGCTGATATCCAGCGCCTCGATCTCGCTCTCCTCTGCTCTGAAGATGGCATACGCGGAGCCAAACTGCTCAAGCAGCGACACAAATTCGGTATTGGCAATGCCCGCACAAAGCGACAGCCACACCGAGAAAAGTCTTTCATCTCTGTTCATGCAAATTTGCTCCTTTCGATTTTTGTTTATTTTCCGCGGGTCATTTCCCACATCAGCACCGATGCCGCTACCGATGCGTTCAGGGATTCCGCGTTTCCTGCCATGGGGATATAGACCTTTTCGCAGCAGGCATCCAGCATGCGGGGCGAGAGGCCGTGCCCTTCGTTGCCGATCACGGCGCAATCTCCCTTGCCAAACGCAAAGCTGCCAAGCTGCTTGGCATTCTCATCCAGAGCTGCCGCGTACACGCGTCTGCCCTTGCTTTGCAAGATCTCAACCACCGCGGGCAGGTCGTCCACGCGCAAAATCTTTTGCGAGAACAGCGTGCCCATTGCGCCGCGCAGCGTTTTGGGATTATACAAATCCGCGCAATCGCCGCTGAGCACCAGCCAATCAATGCCAAAGGCAAAGGCGGTGCGCACCACCGTGCCCACGTTGCCGGGGTCACGCAGCGATTCGCACAGCAAAATTCGTCCGCTTCCGGGCGATGCAAGCCGCAGAAGAATTTCTTGTCTACTATTTATTGTAGCGATTTTATGAATTTTGTCAATATATTTTGCGACACATAC
Organism: uncultured Clostridium sp.; assembly: GCA_964501175.1. Taxonomy (GTDB): domain Bacteria; phylum Bacillota; class Clostridia; order Oscillospirales; family CAG-272; genus SVQP01. Next base: position 593 of record CAZCRV010000023.1, on the reverse strand, counting down.
GATGCCCTCGGGCGCATTTTCGTCCGAAATTTTTACAAAAATATCGTGCGAAAGCGTCAGGATCCGAGCGCCTGCAGCGTCAATTCCAAAGCCATACAGGGCCTTTGCCTTGGCGTCCACAGCCTCGGCAAGCGTCGCATCCAGCAAAATAAACTCGATCTCCACGCCGCGCAAAACAGCCTCACAATACAGCTTGACACCGTCAAACCGAAGCAATCCTTCGCTCTGGCGGTGCTTTCTCTCCTGCAGCTTTGCGGCTAAAGTGACGTACTGATTTTGCCTTGAGGTGATGATCATGGGGGTCTGTTCCATCAAAAAAACCTCCGTTTTTAAGCGTTTTTACCACACCATTAAATGCAACAGGGGATGCCTGCGTCACGCGCGGGCATCCCCAATATGCAATTACAGAGCAGCCTTAGCCTGCTCGCACAGAGCGGTGAATGCAGCGGGATCGCTGATCGCGATCTCAGACAGCATCTTTCTGTTCAGGGTTACGTTAGCCTTCTTCAGGCCGTTCATGAAGGTAGAGTAGTTCATGCCGTTTGCCTTGCAAGCTGCGGAAATTCTGGTGATCCACAGACGACGGAAGTCTC
>CAZCRV010000022.1:0-14982 GCA_964501175.1 uncultured Clostridium sp. | reverse complement strand
GCATGCAGAACCAGAACTGGTAGTGACGCTTGAGCACCAGCATGACCGTGTCGCCTCTCTTGATGCCCAGGGATTCAAAGTAGTTGGCGGTCTTGGCAGAATACTTCTTCATGTCGCTGAAGGTGAAGCGGCGGTCGGTCTTATCGTTTGCCACCCACATCATAGCCAGCTTATCGGGCGTCTTTTGCGCGATGGCGTCCACGCAATCAAAGGCGAAGTTGAACTTGTCCTCGTTCTTGAACTTGATGCCGTTGAATACGCCGTTTTCGTCGTAGTAGGATTCGATGAAATTGTCCGCAACGGTTGCGGTGTCCTTTTCCGGGGCAGCTGCCTTGGGCGCGACGAAGGGAGTTTCGGGATACTCCTCACTGACAAGACCGTCCTGGGGATTGAGCACGACTGCATGGAACTCGCAGCCGCCCTCGCTGACCGCGATCATGCCGTGAGGGATCAAGCTGTTATAGAAAATGGAGTCGCCCTCGTGCAGAATGTCCACGTGATTGCCAACCTGCACCTTGAGCGAGCCCTTGACGATGACGTCAAACTCCTGACCGTTATGGGAGCTCAGATGGATGGGCGCGTTCTGCTCCTCGGGAATGTAGGGGAACTTGACCAGGAAGGGCTCTGCCAGCTTATCCTTGAACTTGGGGGCTAAGTTGTTATATTCCACGCCGTGCTGCTTGAGAATTTTCAAGCCGTCACCGCGTCTGGTAATGGCAAAGGAGGTCAGCGTGGTGCTTCGACCCTCGAGCAGGTCGACCACCTCGACGTCACACGCCTTGGCGCACTTGTAAATAAAGGTAAAGCTGAAATCGGTCTCGCCCTGCTCAAGCAGCAGATAATCCTCGACCGATACGCCCGTCAGCTTGGCGAGCTGTGCGGGTGTGTAGCCCTTTGCTTCTCGCAGGTCCTTGATTCTCCCTGCAACTTCCTTCAAGCTGTAATCCATATTGATATCTCCTTTCAGCTCCGAAGCCGATCCGGCTCGGAGGATTGACGAAATAAAATAAAAACCCGCCTCAAAGAAAACCTTTGAGACGAGCAAAAACTCGCGGTACCACTCAAATTATACCCACAAAGGGGTATCACTCATCGGGGCGCATCACCCCTGTGCGCACTAACGCGGCGCCGCATCGGATCGTCCTACCTATCGAACGACCGGCTCGAAAGTGATGGGGAAACGGTCTGTCTTGCCGCGGCTCTCACCAAACGCCGCTTCTCTGTGCCAATCCCTGACTGTCCCGTCTTTGTCATAGCCTTTGAAAATTTGCCCCCATTATAGCAAACTAAAATCTGCTTGTCAAGTACTTTGCACAAAAATTTTGTCATTTTTTTCACAAAACGTACAAAAGCACGCACGCGGCGTGCAGAATACTGCCCGCCAGCACGAACAAATGGAATACGGAATGCATATAAGGCACAAATCTTCCGAGCATGAACAAAACGACTCCCAGCGTGTAGGTCGCGCCTCCCGCGAGCAAAAGCGCGACGCCTTGCGGGGCAAGCGCGCGGCACAGCACGTCAAACGAGAGCATGACGCACCAGCCAAGCCCCAGATACAGCAGCATGGAAACGGTGCGGAATCGATGAAAATCCAGCGCGCAGAGTGTCATGCCAATAACGGAAAGCCCCCAGACCACGCCGAAATACGTCCATCCCAAGGGCGTGCTGACCTCCCTGATGGCGCACAGGCAAAAGGGCGTGTACGTGCCCGCGATCAAGAGAAAGATCGCGCAATGATCCAGCACGCGGAACACCTTTTTGGCACTGAGACGCGGCGAGAGCCCATGGTAGATGCTGGAGATCGCGTAAAGCAAGATCATGCACGCGCCGAACACGGCGCCGCTGACAATGGCGTATGCATCCCGATGCAGCGCACCGCTCACCACGCAAAGAGCCAGCACCGCGATGCCAAGCGCTCCGCCCGCTACGTGCGAAATCATATTGAAAAGCTCCTCACCCCGCGTGTATGCGGGAATGGTGACCGGGTGCTTTGCGGTCTTTGCGGCCTTTTTCATAATTCATCCTTTCAGCCCTTGACCCCGGGCGCACAATTTGGTATAATAAAACAGAATATGATCACACGGAGATAATGGCAAATGATTACAGTTACGAATTTATCCTTTCAGTTTGGCGGACAGGTGCTGTTTAAGGACGTCAATCTGAAATTCACGCCCGGAAACTGCTACGGCGTCATCGGCGCAAACGGTGCGGGCAAGTCCACCTTCTTAAAGCTGCTTTGCGGCACGCTCGAGCCCACGCACGGCGAGATCAGCATCCCGACCGACGCGCGCATGTCGGTGCTGGGTCAGGACCACTTTGCCTTTGACGAATACACCGTGCTGGACACGGTCATCATGGGCAACCATCGTCTTTACGATGTATGGAAGGAAAAGGACGCAATATACGAAAAAGAAGATTTTTCGGACGAGGACGGCGTGCGCGCCTCCGAGCTGGAAGCCGAGTATGCCGAGCTTGGCGGCTGGGAGAGCGAGTCGGATGCGTCAAAGCTGCTGCAGGGTCTGGGGCTTGACGAGTCCTGCTTGTGGGAGAGCATGGCGGATATGAACGAAAAGGACAAGATCAAGATCCTATTGGCGCAGGCACTGTTCGGCAATCCCGATATTATCCTTTTGGACGAGCCCACCAACGGCCTTGACCTTGACGCCGTTGCCTGGCTGGAGGATTTCCTTGCCGACTATTTCGGCACGGTGCTGGTGGTCTCGCACGACCGTCACTTTTTAAACGACGTGTGCACCAACATCGTGGACATCGACTATGGTGCGATCCGTATGTTTGTGGGTAACTACGAATTCTGGTACGAGTCCTCGCAGCTCATGCAGCGCATGATCAAGAATCAGAACAAGAAGGCCGAGGAGAAAATTGCCGAGCTGCAGGCGTTTATTTCGCGCTTCTCGGCAAACAAGTCAAAGTCGCGCCAGGCCACCTCGCGCCGCAAGCTGCTGGACAAGCTGACCGTGTACGAGCTGCCCGTTTCCTCGCGCCGCTATCCCTTTATCGGCTTTTCCATGGATCGCGAGCCGGGCAAGGACATTCTGACGGTCAAGGAGCTGACCAAGACGCAGAACGGCAAGGTACTCTTTGAGAATCTTTCCTTTATGGTCAACAAGGGGGACAAGATCGCCTTTGTGGGCAACGAAATGGCCATCACCGCCTTGTTCCGCGTGCTTATGGAGGAGGACGAGGCCGACGGCGGCAGCTACAAGTGGGGCGTGAGCATCTCTACCTCGTATTATCCCCACGATAACAGCGCGTATTTCAACGGACACAAGGAAAATATCCTGGACTGGATGAGACAGTACTCCAAGGACCAGACTGAGAGCTATCTGCGCGGCTTCCTTGGCCGCATGCTGTTCTCGGGCGACAGCGTGTACAAGAGCGTGGAGGTTTTGTCGGGCGGTGAGAAGGCAAGGTGCATGTTCTCGCGCATGATGATGTTCGGCTCGAACTTCCTTGTGGTGGATCAACCCACCGACCACCTTGACCTGGAGTCGATTTCCGCGGTCAACGATGGCCTTAACGATTTCAAAAGTAACATATTGTTTAGTTCTCACGACTATGAAATGGTCAATACCGTGGCAAATCGCATCATTGAGATCCGCGAGGACGGTACTTGGGTAGACCGCGCGGGCACGTACGAGGAGTTTATCGAGTGGCGACGCGCGCAAGAAGGGAGCGTGTGAGCATGAGCAAAAGCAAGTACAAGTACGCGCTCTTTGACCTGGACGGCACGCTGACAGATCCGGGCGAGGGTATTACCAAATCGGTGCAGTATGCGCTGGCGAAATTCGGAATCAACGTGGAAAACCGCCAAGAGCTTTTCTGCTTTATCGGGCCTCCGTTGCATGAATCCTTTGAGGTCTATTACGGCTTTTCACGCTCCGACGCCATGAAGGCGGTGGATTATTACCGTGAATATTATGCCGTCAAGGGCATTTTTGAAAACCTTGTGTACGACGGCATTCCAGAGACGCTGGCAAAGCTGCAAGAAAGCGGTGTCAAGATCTGTCTTGCCACCTCCAAGCCCGAGGGATACGCCAAGCAGATTCTGGAGCATTTTGACTTAGGTGACTATTTTTCGGCCGTTGCGGGCAGTAACATGGACGGCACGCGCACAAGGAAAGCCGAGGTGGTCGAGCGCGCTCTGATGCTGCTCGGTAACCCCGATGTCAAGGATTGCGCCATGATCGGCGACCGCGAGCACGACGTGCTGGGCGGTGCTGCGCACGGGCTTGATACGATTGGCGTGCTGTTCGGTTACGGCAGCCGCGAGGAGCTGGAGCGCGCAGGCGCGACCTATATCGCCGCAAAACCGGTTGAGATAGTTGATATAATAAACCAATGATTAAATTACAGGAGGGTCTATGAAACATTCCGTGCTTCAATTTGCACCCCACGGTGCTGTTCGTCAGAACGGCGAGATTGCCGAGAGACTTGTGCGACAGATCTCGCGCCTGGAATCCGATATGTACGTGCCTCCGCTGGTGTTCGAAAGTCAATCCATCGACACCTGGCCGGGTGACTGGGAAGGAAGAGCGATGCTTTCTCAGGCTCTGACCGCCATGGCGACAGGGCGCGAGCCCGCTCATCTGGATGCTGCCATGGAGCAGCTTGCAAAGGCCTTGAACGGCAACGGCTTTCTCGGCCGCAAGCTGCCGCACCCGCAGGCGGACGAGCAGCAGCTGTCGGGTCACGGCTGGCTATTGCGCGCGCTTTGCTCCTATTATGAATACAGAAAGTCAGACGTTACGCTGTTTTTGATCGAAGGCGTGGTCATGAATCTGTTCTTGCCCTTACGGGAAACTTATCGCGAGTACCCCACCGACCCCGCGTTGCGCACGGGCGGCGGTGCTGCATCGGGGCACGTGTTTGCCACCAGTGGCAACTGGCATCTCTCCACCGATACGGGCTGCGCGTATATCCCACTGGATGGCCTTTCTCACGCGTATTGCATCTATCCCGAGTCGCCGCTCAAGCAGCGCCTTGGTGAAATGCTTGATGAAATGATTGAAAAGTTTCTCTCTCTCGATCCCGTGGGAATGAAGCTGCAGACGCACGCCACGCTGACCGCAACGCGCGGGATTCTGCGCATGTATTTTGCAGAAGGCAAGGAGAAATATCTGGAGGCGGCCAAGCGCATCTTTGACCTGTACCTGGCACACGGCATGACCGTCAATTACGAAAATCAGAACTGGTTCTTGCGTCCCGAGTGGACTGAGCCCTGCGCGATTGTGGATTCCTTCATGGTGGCCTCGCAGCTGTACGCGGCAACCGGTGATGAGAAATATCTGCCCATCATCAACCGCATCCTGTATAACGGCATGCTGCGCACCCAGAGAAGCAACGGTGGCTTTGGTTGCGACTCCTGCGCGACCGACGGCATGCTGACTGCTCCTGACTACGAGGCGTGGTGGTGCTGTTCGATGCGCGGTGGCGAGGGGCTTTCCGCGTGCGCGCGTTACGCGTATATGATAAAAAATGGTACGATTGTCGTGCCGTATATGACCGGCTCCGAGGCGGATCTGGTTGTTTCGGGCAAAAAAGTGCACGTTTGCTGTAAAACCGAGTATCCTTATGCCTGCCGTGCGACATATACTGTCAGCGGTGAGGTTGAGGGCGTCGAGCTTGCAGTTTACCTGCCCGGAAAGGGACTTTGTCACTTTACGCCAGACGAGAACGGCGTTGTGGAAATCTGCGAGGATCTGCACGTGACGCGGGAAAAACCCGCTGTGGGGGAGAGCGGATACGTGCTGATGCTGGGAGATCTGATGCTTGGCAAGGCTGCCGATCCGACGCCCTTCAAAAATCGCATCATGCGTGACGGATATGCCGATCTGATCCCGCTTTGCGAGAGCACTTGGCTGGACAAGGAAACGCTGCTCAAAACACCGCTTCAACTGGTGTTTGAAAACTAATCGGCGAAGTGAACAAAAATTCAACTCGAAGTTTGGTGAAGTATACTGATGCTCACAAAATTCAACGTCAAGGTTACAAATAGTTAACAGAAAGGCCATAATGTGATCACAATATATCTGTACCATAGTAGGGTAATCAACCGCAGCGAAGCGGTGAACAAAATTTTAATATGGAGGAATTTCTTATGAAGAAGTTTTTTGCAATGCTCGTAGTAGCAGCTATGCTGGCTTCTCTGGGCGCTCTGACCGTTAACGCTGCAGTTGACGAGTCCGAATGGAGTGCTTTTGGCGAAGTTAAGGCAGAGTACGTGGAAGATCTGGCTACTCAGATCACTCTTGACGGCGACGTTTCTGACTGGCAGAACGGCGGTTTCCAGAAACACGACATCGACAAGTACAACCTGGATGCTTGGTTTGGCGAAGTAAAGGACGACTGGTCCATCAACCTGTGGTTCAGCGCTGACGCTGAATTTTTGTACATCGCGTTCAAGATCAATGACCCCGACGTTCAGTATTCCAGCGACGGTGCGTACGATAAGGACGCATTCCAGATCCAGCTCGACTTCAACGGCTGGGCAGCTGATACCGAGGCGTTCGGCAGAGCAGTATTCTATTCCTTCGGCCTGCAGGAAGACGGCACCGTTGATATGACCGTTCAGTGCATCGAGGGCGACACCGCTTCTACCGTTGACTATACCATGGCTTCCGACGATGAAGAAGAGTGGAGAGAAGGCGTAGTAAAGGGCGCAACCAAGAAGGCAGAGGACGGCTCCGGCTGGTATGCTGAGTTCGCGATCTCCTGGCAGACTCTTTACAACGATATTTCCAAAAAGCTGACCATTGGTGAAGAGGAAGTTCCCTCTTGGACCGGCGGCGAAGACGAGGTTTCTCTGAACATGCTGGTTTGCTACCTGGATCACGACACCAACGAGGACGGCAGCGATGCAGGTATCGTTGGCGCATGGGGCACCTCCAACGCTTTGGGCTCTCTGGGCGGCGGCGACGGCTGGTATCCCGAGAACGCAGGTATGATCCTGACTCTGGACGGCATGACCTCTATCACCATTGAAACCACCGAGGCTCCCACCGAGGAACCCACCACCGAGGCTCCCACAACCGAGGCTCCCACAACCGAAAAGAAGACCGATGCTCCCACAACGGATGCTCCCACAACCGATGCTCCCGAGCAGACCACCGAGGCTCCCGAAGAGGGCGGCTGCGGCAGTATCGTCGGCGCAGGCGCAATCGTAGCAGTTCTTGCTCTGGGTGCTTGCGTAGTAGCTAAGAAGAAGGACTGATTCTTCTTGCTTGCCAAAGGATCAAGTGATCCTTGATACATAGTGCACTTGCCCGTGCATCCTTACCCGGATGCACGGGCTTTTTTCGAGCAAGACAACAACATAATATTGAAATAACAACCGATAGTTAAAACCGAGCAGAGGTATCGAAGGGGACAGACAACGTTCGAAAAAATACGACAAAAATTTGTAAACAATTTGTGAACTGGGGGGGGGGGGGGTACATTTGTAACATTATTTATAATTTATATATTTTTGACGCGCATTATAACGGAATGTTACAAAATAGTGAAGAATGTCGAAGCCGGGTTGTGCAGTATAACCAAATTGTGCATAAGGTTATTTTGCAAAAGGCAGCGCAGGGCTTCTGATATATCATCGAGCAAAAATGAGCAAATTCCTTGACAAATCAGAAAAATTGTGGTACAATTTTTATATTGTAGAGTGTTGTGCTTATTAGCCCATAGGCAGGTGATGCGAATGCTTTGCATAAAATATAGTGTTAAGGCGCCAGGACCGATTCGTCGGTAGGGATGAAATAGACCCGAGTCTTAAAAATCTTTTACGTTCGGAGGAAAGAACAATGAAGCAAACTGCAAAAATCGGTTGCAGAGTACTCGTGGCATTGCTTTGCCTTGCGATGCTGACCTCTGTAATCTCGGTTCCCGCGTTCGCTGCAGAGACCCCCTCGATTCCTTCCAATCTGGCAGGAGGCGATCTCGGCTTCCTGATAGATATGCTGGAGCAGTATAACAAGGTCAAGGATGACGAAAATGCTGCCGAGCAGATGAAGGAATACGTCGAGGAAAGGTATAACAGCGACGAAAGCTTTAGGGAAACTGCCGATAGCATTGTAGGCAGCAGTACCGAAGAAGGCGAAGAGAACAACACGCTGGATAATATGAATTCCGTGATCGATAACGTCTTTAAGGATGAATTCACCATCAAGTGGGACGTCAACGGCACGGTTTATGAATTGACAAACGTACCTTACGGCGAAAAGCCCGTATTTCCCGGTAACGAGGATGCTCTGAGCTATGAGATCAACGATTACCGTTACACTTTCCAGGGCTGGACTCCCGTAGTGGTTCCCGCAAAGGGTGATGCAACCTACACGGCCGTTTTCTCTGTTGAGAACGTGGCAGCTGTCGGTGATATCACTGTTACCTTTGTGACCGGTAAGGGTACCTTCGTCGATAAGTTCAACACCGAGGAAGAGGTTGCGGCTTTCGCAGCAGCTCTGGATACCGATAAGCCCGAGGATAAGAACTACACTTATTCCTTCAAGGAATGGTCGGTTGAAGGTGATACCTGGACTGCCATTTATGAAAAGACCGAGAAGTCCAAGGGCTGGTCCGATATCCTGACCAGCGGTAAGGTTGTTGAGGAATACTTCGGCAGCATCGACGAGGTTGTGGATGCGGTTCAGAACGGTGCTACCGTTGAGGATCTGAAGGAATCCGTTTCTCACCAGCAGAAGGTAGAGCAGGATAAGGCTGAGGCCGAGGAAAAGGGCGAGGATTACGTTCCTGTTGTATATACCGTGGCCTGGGTACTTGACGGAAAGCAGGTTGGCGAGCCCGTTTCTTACGACTATAAGAAGCTGATCAAGCAGCCCGATGTTACCGGTGTAAGCGCAGGTAAGTACGTATCCTGGGATATGACCTACGTGCTGATGCCCGATAAGGACATCACCCTGTACGGCGAAACCGTAGATATTGTTGAAACCATCGTAAACGAGATCAACGGTCTGCCCATCAACTACGGCGAGTACGAAATGACCTATGCGGACGGCGTTGCTACTCTGTATATCAACGTAACCGCAAGTAACTACGGTGACATTCTCCGTGACGTTTTGGGTGACGTCAGAGGCGGTGCCGCAAAGAGCGCATACAAGGAAGCCCTCGTGGCATTCCTGCAGACCGCCGCTATGGAAATGTACAACAGTAAGACCAACACCGTTGACGTCAACGGATACGAGGTATTCAGCATTGACGGCTACGGTGCATCTCAGCTGCTTGACCTGCTGGCTACCGTCCAGGCAGGCAACTTTGGCGAGATTGTCTCGGCAGATGGCTTCAGAAAGGCATTCCTGACCGATCTCGTTACCCCCTCCGATCTTGCTAACGTAGGTGACGACGGCGTGATCGCAACCTACGATATCACGCTGGGTGCTGACGGCAAGCAGGATTTTGATGTTGCATTCAAGGTTGCACTCAAGGGCAATCTGGACATGATCCGCAAGGGCGCTGATGCAATTGACAGAGCAACCGACTATCACGTTGATGGAGACGGAAATCTGTTCGTTGAAATCTACATTCCCGCAGTATTTACCAAGACTTTGACCAAGGCGCTCAACAGCGCATCCGTTTCCGAACAGACCAAGCAGACCATCGTTGCAGGCATCAGCGAGTGTGCAACCGTTGGCGAACTGATGGAGCTGTTTGATCTGCTTGACTATGATCAGTTTATCGACGTTGTCGAGTATCTGCTTGATAACGTGGACGCAGCTACCGAAAAGGAGCAGGCTCTGATCGAAAAGATCGAGGCTGTTCGCCCCGCATTTGAGCTGGCTAAGAAGTACGGCAACATTCTGATCGAAAAGGTTCCCGAGTCTGTTACCGATAAGCAGGCTTCCGTTACCATCAAGTCGATCCATAAGCTGTCTGAAATGGTAACCTATGAGGATCTGTTGACTTTGGCTCAGCTCAAGGATGCAGATGCATTGATCGGCAGCGCACGTCTGGATGACGTAGCTGACGGCGTTGCAAGCGTAATGGGTGTAAGCTTTGAGAGTGCACGGGAGATCGTGGTGGATATGGTGGAAGCATTTGCCGACTACCAGAACAGACTTCCCGAATCCGCTAAGGCACAGGCTGCGTATGAAAAGGTCGTTAATCTGATTGACCTTGTATATAATAAGGTTCCCGAAAAGTTCCACGATACCAAGCTGACCGACACCTATAAGGGGGATGGCCAGTTCAGCATCTCCATTACCGGTGACTATAATCCCGGTGCATGGCTTGCTAGCGTACTGGCTGACGTCAATATCACGGTTTACGGCAAGACTTTGGCGCTCGCTGACTACATTCCTGCTCGAGAGATCACCTCCGATCTCTCCGTTACCGTTAACGTTTCCGATTTGTACAGTGTAACCTACATGGAAGGCGACAAGGTCGTATTCGAAGGCTTCCTGCCTTACGGTGCAGAGATTGCTCCTTACGGCAAGGATGCTGAAAAGGAAGGCTACAGCCTGACCTGGATCGATGAGTTCGGCGATGAGATCACCACCATGCCCGGTGCAGATACCGTTCTGTACGCAGATTACGCAGCAGATAAGTACACCATTACCTTCGTAGTAATGGATGAAACTTATGAAGTAGAGGCTGATTATGGCACCGTTCCCACTTGGAATGATGAATGGACCAACCTGCCCGAGTTGAACTTCAAGGGCTGGGAGGGCTACGACTTCGATCTGCCCGTTGTAACCGGTGACGCTACCTACGTAGCAGCATACACCGCAACCATCACCTTCGATATTCTCGGTGTTCCTTATGCTGTAGAGGTCAACTACGGCGAAGTCCCCACTTGGGATGAGACGCTGACCAATCTGACCACCCTGAACTTCAAGGGCTGGGAGGGCTATGGTCTTGAGCTGCCCGCAGCAACTGCTCACGCTGCTTACGTAGGTGAGTTTACCGCAAACGTTACCTTCCACGTAGAAGGTAAGGAATCCTTCACCATGGAGGTTGCATACAACACCGTTCCCGTTGTAGCTGATCCTGCAAAGGGCGTTGACGTAGAGTACAGATACGAGTTTGACGGTTGGTATACCGCAGACGGTGTAAAGATGGATAAGGTAACCGCTCACACCGACTTCTTTGCACAGTTCAACAAGATCAGCCATCTGGATGAGTATGAGAACCTGACCCGCAAGGATAACGTATTTACCTTGACTCTTGGCGATTACGTTCAGAACAAGAACCGTCTGACCGTATCCGCTATCATTCCCAACTTCCTCTTGGAGCTGGCAGGCGTAAATCCCGATACCGCTCTTGAGGTTGTAATTCCCGGCAATACCGAGGTAACCGGCGCACACGCAATCAGCATCCTGCTGGATAGCAAGGCACTGCTCAATATCAAGGACAATGCAACCAAGGACGTAGTGACTCTGTCCATCTCTTCTCTGATCGACAAGGAAGAGGGCTGCCCCAACTTTGATGCTTACTACGCTGTATACAGCTTCGAGCTGGATGGCTCCAAGTTCGACGGCGCAAACGGTGGCACCGCTACCATCGTTGTTCCTTTCGAGGAAACAGGCAAATTCCACGGCTACATTCACTACCTCAACGGCGATGCGGTTGAGCAGGTGGCAGCAGAGGAAAGTGCAGAGAAGCTGACCTTCACCACCACGCACTTCTCCTACTACGCTGTTGATTACAAGCAGTTTATCTACACCATTGAGTTCTATGACGTAAACGGCAACCTGATCACCTCTGTTGATATCAATACCGATAATGGCGAGACCCTGAGCGCAGCAAACGTTCCTGCGTTCACCGTGGCTGATCCTACTGCAGAAGGCCACTTCGTTGCATCCTGGAAGTACGGTTCCATGGACAATGCAGATCCTGTAAAGCAGTTCGAGCAGAACGCACGCGATTATGCATTCTATGAGGTTCACACTCTGGACGCACATACCTATGGCGATTACACTGCAGAGGATGCAACTCACTCCCGCACTTGCTCCGTTTGCGGATACGTTGAGACCGAGGAGCACACTTACACCGACGGTAAGTGCGTCTGCGGATACGTAAAGGAAGAGGGCACCGCCACTCCCGGCGGCGAGGTCACTACCGAGCCCGACGAGAGCACCACTCCCGCAGAGAGCGAGTCCGAGACCGAGCCCACAGGAGAGCCCGGCAATAAGAACGGCTGGTGGATCTTCCTGATCATCCTGCTTGTCTTCATCGCAATTCTGATCGTTGCGTACATTCTGTACGGTCATACGCTCTTCCCCAAGAATCCCGCTCCCGAGGCAGCACCCGCGGCTCCCGAGCAGAAGGAAGTCACCGATGCAGAGATCACTGCTGATCACGCTGTTGAAGCGGCTCCCACTCTGGAAGAGATCCACATCGTTGAACACGTAGCAGCTATCGAGGTTGACGAGCTGATGTCCGACGCACAGGCAGTTCACGCAGTTGAGCTGGTTGCAGCAGAAGCTGCTTCCGGTAAGATGGGTGCTGTTAACGTTGGCACTCTGAACGAGCATTTCACAGCAGGCGAAAAGGTTGATATCAACGTGCTCAAGGCTAAGAAGCTGATCGACGCTGACTGCAAGAGAGTCAAGATCCTGGCAGACGGTGATCTGGATAAGGCACTGGTAGTAGAAGCACACAGCTTCTCGCTGCAGGCAATCAAGATGATCACTCTGACCGGCGGTCATGCGATCAAGCTGCAGGCAACTGCTCGCGCAGACAAGACTGACGCATAATCATTCAAAAACCAAACACCCAAAGAGGCTGAGCCGTTGGCTCAGCCTCTTCTTTTCACGATTTTTGCGCGCAGGTCTTGACATTTTCGGTCGCACAATATATACTGGTGTAGAGAAATGACAAAAAGAGACTTGCGTGAAGGTTTACGTTATATTTAACCATTTGCGCTTCAACTTTATTATTTGAGCCGCCATGGCGGCATGGAGATTGGTATGAAACAAAAGCTCAAAAATTTTCTGATCATGAATCTGGGAATTCTGTTGACCACGGTCGGCGTGTATTTTTTCAAGATTCCCAACAGGTTTTCCACGGGTGGCGTCAGCGGTATTGCGGTAGTCGTTGCGGGCGCGGTTGGGCAGTATTTTCCTGATCTGGCGGTGTATTTCACCTCGGCCAATATTCTGATTGGGATCAACGTGCTGCTCCTGATCGTAGGCTTTATCTTTTTGGGGAAGGGATTTTCGGTCAAAACCGTATATTGCAGCCTGTTGTTCTCGCTGGGCACGTTTGTGCTTGAGCACGTCTGGCCCATGCCTCAGCCCTTTACCGATCAGCCCTTTGTGGAGTTGGTGTATGCGATTTTGCTGACCGCAATCGGTTCGGCCATGCTGTTCTTTACCGATTCTTCCTCGGGCGGCACGGACATCGTTGCGCTGATTCTGAAAAAGTATACCCATTTGGATATCGGAAAAGCACTGCTGGCCACCGATTTCATCATCGCGCTGGGCGCATTTTGGGTGTTTGGTGTGCAGACGGGACTTTTCTCGCTGTTAGGCCTGTTCGCTAAGGCATTTTTGGTAGACGGCGTGATCGAGAATATGAATACGTCCAAGTATTTCACCATCATTACCACCAAGCCCGAGGTGATCAGCAGCTACATCACCGAGAGCATTCACCACAGCTTTACCAAAATTCAAGGCATTGGCGGATATACGGGGGAAGAGAAGACGGTGCTGCTGACCGTTTGCCGTCGCGTTGAGGGCGCAAGACTCAAAAAGATCGTCAACCAGATCGATCCCGGCGCGTTTGTCATTGTTTCCAACAGCAGCGAGATCATCGGTAAGGGATTCCGCGGAATTTAAGAGGACTTTTATGGAAAAGCAGATTTATGACGCGTATTGCGCCATTTTGAGAAAAGAATTGATCCCTGCGATGGGCTGCACAGAGCCGATCGCCATTGCGTATGCATCCGCGATTGCAAGAGCTGCGCTGAAGGCTGTCCCCGAGAGAGTGCGCGTGGACGTCAGTGGCAACGTGATCAAAAACGTCAAAAGCGTGTTTATTCCGCACACGGGAAGCCTTAAGGGCATTGAAGCAGCCGTTGCCGCGGGCATTGTGGCGGGAGATCCCTATGCTGAGCTGGAGGTGATCTCGCACGTGACCGAGGCTGAGATCGAAAAGATCAGCGCATATCGCGATGCCACGCCCATCGAGGTGGTGCGTATGGACGGAAACTGCGTGTTTTCGATCCGCATCACGGTATTTGCAGGGCAGAGCAGTGCAAGTGTGCTGCTGACCAATAAGCACACGCACGTGGAGTGCGTGGAGCGTGACGGCGAGGTGCTGTTTGCAGCCAAACCCGAAAAGGTCGAGCGCGAGGAGGCGCATTACGATCTGCTGAATATCGAGCAGATCGTGGAATTTGCGGATACGGCAGACCTTTCGGACGTTTCTGACGTGCTGGAGCGACAGATCGAATACAATACGACGATTGCCAACGAGGGCCTTTCGGGCCATTACGGCGCTGAGATCGGTAAGGTGCTGCTGGCGGCCTACGGTGACGGCGTGGCCAATAAGGCCAAGGCTTATGCCGCTGCGGGCTCGGACGCGCGCATGAACGGCTGCGAGCTGCCCGTGGTCATCAATTCGGGCAGCGGTAACCAGGGCATGACCACCTCGCTGCCGGTCATCATTTACGCCCGGGAAATGGGCGTGTCGCACGAGCAGATGCTGCGTGCACTGCTGGTGTCCAATCTGACCACCATTCGTCTCAAAACTGGTATTGGTGCCTTGTCCGCGTATTGCGGTGCCACCAGCGCAGGCTGCGGTGCGGCTGCGGGCGTCATGTATCTGCACGGCGGCAAGTACCGCGAGATCGCACATACCGTGGTCAACGGCCTGGCCATCAATTCGGGCGTCATTTGCGACGGCGCAAAGGCCAGCTGCGCAGCCAAAATCGCATCCTCGGTCGAGGCGGGTCTCTTGGGCATGCATATGTACATGCAGGGCAAGCAGTTCGTGGGCGGCGACGGCATC
>CAZCRV010000021.1:3155-15436 GCA_964501175.1 uncultured Clostridium sp. | reverse complement strand
CCGTAGGGGGCGACGTCCTCGACGCCCCGAGTAAGCCCAAACAACTTTATTGTAGGGACCGGCCTCTCGGACGGTCCGCTTGAAAAGTTAGTTTATACCTGCCCGGGGCGTCGAGGACGTCGCCCCCTACGGATAGATGGATTACAATGCCCTCACCGATTACAATCTAATGTAACTTCTGTAGGGGGCATGTCAGAAACCGTTTGCAGATCCCTTCCTCGGTCGTGCGCAAGACGCACGTCCTCGTCGGTTTTGGATCAGCTCGCGGCAACTTGCCGCTCCCTCTCCAAAACTTCGTCTTCGCAAAAATCCCAATCAAGATTCTTCGCGGCGCATTTTTCGCCTGTCATCCTCGAGCGCAGCGAAGGATCTTGGCGAAAAATGCTTGCTCGAGAATGACAGATTGGGATTTTTGCTCCGCTCAGGATGACACTCAGGGTGCCGGACGGCGGGGCATTCGTGAATGCCCCCTACGGATGACACTCGGGGGATAGAAAAAGCCCCACCGAGACGGTGAGGCTTTACTCGTTTTTCACTTTTTCTTTTTTGCGGCACGGACTCTGACCGTAAAGGACTTTGCGCAGCGCGGGCAGCGCACGGTGTGCTTGCCCTTTTCTCGAGGCAGGCGCAGGGTCGCCTTACATCCGGGGCAATCGCGGAACACGTGGGTATCGGTGTCCTTATTACCGTTGTGGCGGCGGAACATGCAGCGCACCTTATATTCAAAGGAGGTCCATTTGGCGTTTTCCTCGCGGCGTTTGTAAATATTTCGGGAAAAGGTTCGCGTCGTGCCCCAGATGCAAATTCCCAGCGAAATCGCATACAGCACCGCGGACACGATCATGCCGGGCAAGGTTTTGCCCCAGATCCAGGACACGGGGAGCGAGATGATCAACACGATCAGCGAGGTGATCGACAGGACGCGGTTCAGTCTGTCCGTACCGTAGCGACCGTACATAAACTTATATAATTTTTCTTTAAATTTTGACATTGCACTTCTCTTTTCGGTATTTTTTCTCGTCCGCATTATAGCACGCAGATATGAACGCTTTGTGAAAGTTTGGGGCACATTGGGTAAAGAAGCCGAAAAATTTCATAGTTTGATAGGAAAACGTACGTAATAAAAAACGAAAAGCCGCCAAAAGGCGGCCTTCCCACATTCATTCTGCATTCTGCATTTTGCATTTAAAACAGCGGATTTGCCATATTGACGCTGCCGCCCGCCTTGCCGTTGCCGGCCTGACCCGAGGCGTTGGAGCCCTGCACGGCAATGGTGCCGTCCTCGTACAGATACGCGCTGAACTCATAGCCCGCCGCAATATCCGCCACACCGCCCGCCAAAAGCTTGACGGGGGAGCCGGAGGTTGCACTCGCGCCCGCCATGGCGTTGCCCATATTACTGCCGTATCCCCAAACCGACCCATCGGTTTTGAGAATAATCATGTTGGAGTGGTGCAGCACCGCTTTTTGAACGCCGCTCGTCACCTTGACAGCACCGCCTGCGCCCTGACCCTGGCCCCATCCGTTCAGAGAACGCCAGCCTGCATAATACAGGTCGCCCGAGGTGGTTACCAGTACCACCTGGTGCTCGCCCGTGGACATATACTCCACGTTTGTCAAAAGCTTGTGCGGGGTGTTATAGCGATCCGCGCCCGTGCCGAATTTCTCCCAACGGTTGTCGCCCAGCACATAGCACACGTTTTTGGAATCGGTATAAAAGGAGTTTCTGCGCCCTGCGGCAATCAGCTTTACGTCACTTGCCACAACCTGGAAGGAGGTGGTATGGCCGCCCTCGTTGGCCTTGCCCAGCTGGCCATAGGAATTGGAGCCCACGCCCCAAAGCACGCCGTTCTCGTCCAGCACCAGCATGTGGTCATGTCCTACACTGACATCCACGATCTTGCCGTCAAAGCTGACCTTGCCCGGCACGTCGTCCGTAGACGTTCCCTTTCTGCCAAGCTGGCCTGCGCTGTTGCTGCCAACCGTATAAAGCTGGCCGTCCAGCGTCAGATATGCCATCATGGTCTGGTTGTTGTTATTTTCGCAGTCGTTGCTGTGGCAGACCTCCACCTTGGCCACGCCCGAGGCCACAAGCGTGGGCACAGCCACGTTACCGCTGCCCGGAATGCCCAGAATGCCGTTTTGATTCATGCCCCAGGCGAACAAATCGCCGTTGGGTGCCAGGTAATACGTGGAATGACCGCTTGCGGTAATGCCGCTTTGCACGCCGACCACGGGTGTCTGATTGCTATCGGCCTTGGTGTTGACGATCACCGTGCCCGAGCAATCCACCGTAAAGGTTGCCTTTGCATCATTGACCGTTTGCATCTCGCCCGTGACGGGCACGAACATGATCGAGGTGACGGTGTATCCCGTCTTGGCGGTAGCCTCCACCGTAAAGGACAAGGACTGTGCCTCCCCCTCAAAATCGAATTTCTGCCCCGTCTGTGCCACGCTCTGACCGTTCACGGTCACGTCCGCGCGCTCAGAGTTATAAGAAACCGTCACGGATTTGTCCATCAGCACCTCAAGATCCGAGGGAGAAATACCGAAGTGATTGCACAGCATGGTAATGACGTAATCGTTTCTGCCGCGCACAAACTTATACATATTGTCCGTAGAGATTTTGAACTGCGATTCGGATGCGCCCCAGCGCATGCTCTGCAGCCCAAGCAGCGGCTCACGCTCGGCAATCAGCGCATCCAGCTCGGCTTCCAAAAAGTCAACCGTCAAGGTGTCGTTGACCACCGTTGCAAAGCGTGTAATAAAGGTCTGCTTAAACTCTTGGTTTTTGCAAAGATAATGCATGATGGTGCCCACCACCGTGCTCGTGGAATCGATCCAGCCAAAGAAGTTTGCCTTCTCGGAGGTATCCGCCCAATGCCCTTCCGGGTACATGGCAATGCCCATATCCATGTCAAGTAGCGTGAAATACCACTTGGTATCCATGCCAGAGGGGTCGTCAGGTACGCGGTTCTTGAATACCTTGACATTGTTTTCCGGCCAATCGCGCGCATTGAAATACAGGCGCGCCACGTACATATCCATAAAGGATTTCACGTCCAAACGGTCGGTGACATATTTGTAATGCTCCTCATTTGACATATCGTGCGAGCGGATGTAATCCACCAGGGCATTGAACTCGTCGGCATCGGCCTGCGTTCCGTCCATGGGAATATAGGGTGCACCGGGATTGCCGTCGATCACAAGACCGTCGTAGTCGCTCTCGATCAGCGCCACATTGTCCTTATTGACACCGAAATGGGATTCCACGTACTCGGGGCTGTAACGCTCGCGCGCATTGTAAACACCCCAGAATTCGCCGTTGATAAACAGCAGGACGGGCACGTACGCCATGGTATACACGTCAAGATCGCGACAAACGCGCTGCATATACGCATCACGGATATAAGAATCCATGCAGTCGTTGCCCGAATTTCTAAGCAAAAGTCGCGAGAAATCGGTGATAGCGTTGCCGTCGTTATCGCGGGCGTAGCCCTCGAACAGATCGTAATTGAGATCACCGTCGGTGCCCACGGCCGTATTGTTTGCGCTCTTGTAGTAGATGCGCATGGATTTCATCGACCACCCCGACGAGCCGTGTCCGCTGATGGCAAGCTCGACGTAGGACGCGCCGTGGCGCTGGCCGTCCGAGGAGAACACCTCCAGCATACCCGTCTGACGCTGGTTGGGGCCGCCGCCTGAGCCGGAATAGTGATTATAGAAGCCCTGGCTGCCGTAGATCAGATCCTTATCCATGGAAAGTGACATCATGGTCACACCATAGTCCTTGAAGGTCTCGGAAATGAAATAGGTATTGGTAAAGACGTCGGTAGACTCTGTGCCGTTGGTCGCATACGCCTTGATGACGTAGCCGCCCGGCATGGTATTGCTTCTCGGGCGATAGTCACCGCCCATTGCGCTGATCGCGCCGTTGATGGTATCTCTCCACTCCATCTCGGAGGAATCCGCCAGCGGAATGGAGGAGGAATAAACGGTGCCGTTTGTACGGGGGTCGGTGCCGTCGGTGGTATAGTAAATGGTGTAGCCCTCGCGTGCGGAAAGCTCCAGCCAAAAGCCTTGGGAATAAATGCCCGCGTCAGCCGAGAACAGCACCTCGTTGACCTTGGCGCCCACGACCGTGTTTGCGCCCTTGGAGCTTTCGGGGCAGGTCTGCGTCAGCTTTGCGGTAGTCGACTCGACCAGGTTAACCTTGTGAAATCCGCTGTAATGCTTGAGCGCGGTACGCACCGCCACCTTGCTCTTGGACATATTGTCCACGGCATAGGGACTGTCATAACCCTGCTCGGCAGCCACGAAATACGAAACCGTACCGTTGATGTCCTCAACGGCGCAGGATTCGTCAATCTCCTGCCCTCTCGGTGCAAGCGCCAGCTGGATATCCTTGTTATCCAGGATCACGGGCCATTCGGCATCAAAGGAATCAATGGAAAGCACGGCAAAGGAAGTGTCGTATGCCTGCGTGCCCTCTCTGGCCTCGGCCATACGGACAAGATAATAGCCGCCCGCCTCGATCACGGCATCCTCGGCAAATGCAAGCTGACGGTAGCCGTCGCCCGTGCTCTCGCGATAATACAGAGCCGCGTCCTTGAGAGACACCTGCTCCTCTCCCACGTTATACAGCTGAATAAAGCCGTGTGCGACTGCAGCATCCTTGTTCTGACCCGTACCGTACACAGCTGAGATCAGCACGTCCTTGAACTGCACCGCCACCTCATAGGTGGGATCGTCCGGGTCTAACATACCGTCGCCCGTGGTGTGCTCCTCACCCGGAGTCTGCTCCCCGGGCTGTGTGATCAACTCCTCGGGGGGATTGGTGCTGTCCTCGGTGCTTTGCTCGGACGGATTATTGCTTCGACAGGCAGAGGTCGTGCCCATCAGCAAGATCAAAATCAATAAAAATGATAAAACGGCGCGGAAGGATATTCTTTTTTTCACGGATATCTTCCTCCTTGTTCAAATTTCCATAAAAGAAAACCAGGATACAGTTTGAGATTATACATTATACCATATTTTTCTCCGCTTGTAAATACGTAAAAACGCCGAATTTACGAAATGCATCTCTGATCGCACAAAATGCAGACAAAAGAGGGGGGCAAGCCCCCCTCTCGGAATTTTGAATCAACCAATGTCCTGCTCCAATTGCGCGCACAGCTTTTTGAGCTGCTTTTCAAGCGCCTTCTCTTGTTTCTGCCACATAGAGCCGATCGCGGAGTTTCCGTTCTCCAGTGCGATACGGAACGGCATGACCTTGTCGCTGTCCGTTAAGGCCATGTAGTTGCAGGCAAAATCAAAGGTCTTATTCTCCAGTATCAGCTGCAGCATTTCGACATCCTCGGGACAAGAGCAAATACGCATGGAAATCTCACCGTCATACAAGCTGTTGTTGTACTGACCCAAAGCCTCCAGCGCGTATCCCGAAAAATCCTGATTGCGCACACTCTGCGGCACCATGACCGCCGTTGCGTTGCAATCCACGTAAGAGCGATATTCGCGTGCATCCAGGGTTGCCTTGGGATACGGCACCATACCGAATTGCGTAGAAGTATTGACCATAGCCATAGCCTGCTCCAGCGTCGTGCCATAGAACAGCGCTCTACCGTCAGCAAAAACCTTCTCGGGCATTTGCAGCTGATCGTAATCCTGCATGATGTCGTTCATAGTCACGTAGACCGACGCGATATTCTCGACCATACTGTAAAGCACGTTATACGTCCACACGACCTGATCAAGCTCCTCATTGATCGAGGGAATCTGCGATTCGTCCTTGACAAAGACCGATACACCAGCACCCGTTGCAAAGGCTTGCGCGGAGTCAAACGTGGCAGTATAGGAGAACAGATCCGCGTCGGGATCAGCCGTGCCGTTGCCGTTGAGATCCACGTAGTTATTCTCTACCATGCCAAGCATCTTCTCTATCGTCCAGCCGCCCTCCAGGACGTAGCTGTACATATCAATCTGATTTTGCTCGGCAAGCTCGGGGTTGAACAGAATCACGGAAGTCTTGAGCATGGCATCGGGCGTAATCGATCCCGTTGCCATAGGCAGATACGAGCCGTATGCCAGACCATTATAAATATCCTCATCCCAGCGCTCGTGCGTCAGATCCACCCAAGGAAGGCCGGACAGATTGACCAGCATACCGTTCTGTGCCAAGGGAGCGCCATCGCGGGCAATCGAGCCGAACACGATATCAAAGCTTCCTTCTCCCGACAGCACGTCGTTACACACCTGATCGTAAAGCGCAGTCTGCTCTGCCAGTACGCCGTCCACCTCAATGCCGCAATAAGCCGTCAATGCCCGGTTGCGCGCATACGTGGCTTCCTGCATGGAGTCTCCTGTGCTCTCTAATCCAAGATCGTGCATGTGGATGCCCAGCAGCGTCAGTCTCTCGCCCTCATACATATTCATAGGCAGCTCGACCCAAGGGCCTTCGGTTTCGACCTCGCCGAACGTCACGTCTTCTGTCCACTGCTCTATCCAGGTCTCGGTCTCCCAGCCAACGTTTGGCGTGGTCTCCACCTGCTCGGTTTCGGGCGGGATAACTCCCACGGGAGGCTCGGGCTCGATCACTCCAAGGATCTCTCCGGGCAGGTCCGTATTTCCAAGCAGCTCGCCAACGATTCCGCCAAGCTCAAATTCGGCAAGATTACAAGCAGTCATCGCGCAAATCAGCGTAAGGCATAAAAGCGCAATTGCAATTCTCTTTTTCATAAGCAGGTCTCCTTTCGGGTCTATATTTCTATTTTAACAGATTTTTCCTCATTTGTAAATATGGAAAATATTACCTTCTACCTATATAGACGCCAAAAATGCAAAAAGGTTCCATGAAATCAAAGAAAAATTTCGCAGAACCTTTGAAAATTTTTAATTTGCGGGGCATTATCATGAAGTTAAGAAGCAGTAAAGTGTCCCGCCCCAAGATCCTTCGCGGCGCATTTTTCTGCTGTCATTCTCGAGCGAAGCGAAGAATCTTGCAGAAAAATGCTTGCTCGAGGATGACAGGGCGGGACTGTGCTTTTCTGACTTAATGACATTGATTTGCCGGGATCAGCGTAATTTTGCGCGAGATACCGAGGTACGCGCCGCCCGTAATATACTGCACAAGTCCGGGGGCAAGCTCGTCCTCGTGCGAGAAATGCAAGTGCCCCGCGATCACGGCTGCAATGCCCGACGCGGGATCGCGCACGTACTCACAAAACGCGGCCGTTGCGTCGTTTTTGAGAATCGCGCCCGGGCCGATATTGATATTCCTGCGCCAATCGCGCACGGTATCGGCATGCAGCGTCGGACAGTTGATCGGAATGTGGATGCAAAGCAGGATGGGCTTTCCCTTCTCTCCGAGGGCCTTCAGAAAATCGATATCCTCTTGCTGTACGCACTCCATACCGTCGTCAATGCCCGCAATGATCAGATCGGGATACTCCAGATAGTGTCGAGCAACAGCGCCATCCGAAAGTGCTGCAAACTTTTCGTAATGCTGCGCTCTTGCACCCTCGGTATGATAATCGTCCGAATACGACCAATCGTGATTGCCTATGACAAACATGGTCTTGACTCCGCCCGCCTCAACCTCGCGGTAAAGGTCGCGCACGTTCGGGTCACTCGGCGTGTCCACGATATCCCCGGTCATCAGCATCAGATCCGCGCCCCATTCGCGCGCGTCGGCACAATAGCCCCGCAGCCTTTGCACGGCAGGCGTTCCGTCGGTCTCAAAAATGCATCTTGCACGCAAAGCAGCCTCGTCGTGGCGGAACTGCGGGTCACTCTCGCCCATACCCGTGATGTGCAGATCGGTGATGTGATACAGCCGATACGCGCGCTGCAGACCCTTGATGGCAATGGTGGTTTCCATATTCTCTCCCTGTCATGGCAAAGGGCCATCCAAACGGACAGCCCCCTGCGTGGTGATTTCAATTAGTCGTAATCGTAGCCATAGGCCTCGTAAACCTTCTTGAGGGCCTTTTGGGTCTGCTTTTCGCTCTTGGTAATGTCTCTCGTAATAGAAGCACTACCGCTGTTGAGCGCGGTCTGAACGATGGACGCGCAAGGCAGGCCGTCATTGTGGAAGTGGGTGTAACCAAAGTCGAATACTCTGTGACGAATGATAACGTCAACCATTTCAGCGGACTCTTCGTCACGTGCATTCTTGGACTTAGCAACCTTATCGTACAGGGTATCGGATACCATGTAGTAAGAGGTGGAAGCCAGAACCTCCAGCATGTAGCCGGCATCAGCCAGAGCTTCATCGGAAAGGCTCTTGGGAACGCATGCGACGGAAGCTGCGCCGTTAACGAAGCTCAGGTACTCTTCCTGCTTCTCGTCGTACTTGGGCTGAGGCAGAATACCGAATTCATTTTCCATTTCGCGCAGACCGGTACCTGCGGACAGGTAACCTGCATAGAACAGAGCTCTGCCTGCCTTGAATACGTTAGAGGGCTCCTGATACATAGAGGTGTTTGTAAGATACTCCTGAACGGTTACGTGGAAGGACTGCTGAGTAACGATCAGCTCATAGATCTTATCGTAAATGGTCTGCAGTCTGTCAGCGTTGGGCTCATATACAGGCAGGTGGTCCTCGTCAAAGGAGAACATGGTTGCGCCCGAACCAAACCAGAAGTTGTAGTCGCAGTCGAGCGACCAACCGACAAGACCGTAGAAGTCGTCCTGGTAGGAAACCTTACCGTCACCGTTGAGGTCATGGGTCTGGTCCTTGGTCAGAAGCAGCATATCGTCGATGGTCCATGTACCGTCTCTTGCATCCTGGTAAGGATAATCAAGGCTCTGCTCATCGAACAGGTTCTTGTTGAACATAACGGCAGCGGTAATCATCATAGAGGAAGGCAGCAGGTCGCCGCAGACCACGAACATGTTGTCACCGAACATAAAGCCGTTCTTGCAGTCCTGGTCCCACCAGGGATTGTCAAAGTTAACGGACTCCAGTTCAGTCAGGTTGTACAGGTTGCCACCGGTACCCAAGTTGGTTGCAGCATTTACCATGTGCTGGTAAACGATGTGATATTCACCACTACCCGAGCTGACGTCGTTCTTGACCTTGTCACCAAGAGCAATGTAATCAAGCTCAACGAGAGGATTCAATGTCACGCCATAGAAGTTCTGGATCTTGTCGTTTCTTCTGTAAACGGCATCCTCCAGGGGATCGGATTTGTCCGGCTCTTCTGCGCCCATATCGGTTTCGCTCATTGCAAGGATGTTGATATCCTTACCCTTCAGATCCTCGTTTGGCTCCAGATCGGCGCTGACCCAGTTGGTCTCTTCCTCGGCGGAGGCATCGGTAGAGGTTTCCTCTTCACCTGTGTCAGCACAGCCGACGAATACGCTGATCAGCACAAGGCCGCACAAAAGCATAGCTAAAAGCTTTTTGTACATAAGTGTTTTCCTTCTTTCATAGTATTTTGCACAAGTATACGAATATATTCTACCACAATAGTCAATGATTGTCAAGACAAAATTTCGTCTTCGTTTTTGTGCATGTTGACAAAAGAAAGATTATTTATTCTGCCCAAAAAGACGCCTTAAAAAAACATTCTGTAAACATATTGCATCGCAAGGATTGCTTCTTACACAGATTTATGTTATAATGAAATCGGACGTTATAGGACGGCCTTTGCCGTGTGCTCTTATAAAATAAGAGCAAGACTTTGATACCTGTAGAAAGGAAATCCGTATGTGGGGTTACATAGCAATATTTGTTGGAACTGTTTTGTTTGTTCTTGATGTTTATATGGCTTACATTTCTTTGGGATTCAGAAAAAGCAATTGCCACAAATGTAAAGGTTATTTAGTAAATACAAATCAGCAAATGAATCACTATGCCGGAGGCAAAGCCGGAAGATTCTATAAGCATTATTTGGATTACGAATACGTATATCACGTTAATGGAGCAGAATATCGTATCTCTGGTGGTGTTCCCGGCACAAAAGGAAATATCAGTTCATCGGTTGATATCATATATCAGAAAAAGAATCCCAAGCTTGCATTCGTTCACAATCTTACTCTGCCAATTCAACCGATCGTAGCCATCCTGCTATTGCCTCTGTGGGCAATGATATTGACATGTGGCGTTTTGTTGGTGATATAAGAAAAAGTACCTTGATCAAGCTGCGAAATTATCAAAAGAATTGAGAATTGGGGCTGAGTCAAATTTGGGCATAAATTCCAATTCACCGGCAACCTGCACAAAATGATGATAAAAGCCAAGGGCAAACAAAGTGTTTTACCCTTGGCTTTTAGTCTTTTTGCACAATCTGTTCATGATTTGTTAATGCTATGAATCAGCCCCTTTTTACGTTCTGCTCTTTCGCCAAGAGAGAAAAGTGAAAAAGCCATCACATGTACGACATATCCAAATCAACTGCCGAGAGCATCTGACGAGTGCTCTCGGCGGTTTGTTTATAAAACATTTCTTACTCCTTATGCATTCGACTTTTACACCACGAACGCAAAACAAGCAGCCAACCGACGGCCGACAAGATCAGAATCGGCAAAGAAACCGTCAGCAAAGACAGGATCAACCGAGGAAAGCTTACCAAAAGCTCGGGGCTGACGTAAAGCCGATGAATGGCACCGAAAAGCTTGGGAAGGATCACCGGCCAGATGGCAAAGCCAATGCTTGCCGACCAAAATTCCGGATTTTTCAGAATATAGACCAAAGTTTCCTTGAAGCTCCGGTTCTTTCCGCTCATATACGCAAAATATCTTGGTTTGTGCGTCGATGCCGTGACTTTCAGATAAACCATGCAAGTGCCCAGCATAAAGGCATACATCAAAACGGCTTTCCACAAATATTCTCCTTTACTGTCCGCATCAACAAACAACCGCATCACGGTTTGCAGCACCAGCAGACACAAAAAGGAGCTGATAAAATAACTCCAGAACAGGACAATTGAATTCAAGATAAAGCTGCCGATTTTTTTCATGAGTCCTTCCCTCCCGATTGGTTTGCGACCAGCCTTTTCATGACTTGTGCATACCCGGGAGTCTCCCGCAGAGCATCAAAGGCGGAATCCTTGCCGAGCAATGCCGCAAATTCCCCACAGTACGAGCGCTCCTCTGTATGCATACGCCCTGTTTGACATCCGCGAAATGCCGTGGACGTATAAATGCCGTCATGGTTGTCACAGTATACGGAATAACGGCACACTTGCTCAAGGGCAGCCAAGGCTTGCTTGTACTCGCCAAGCTGCACGTAAAGCGACGCCACGTTATAATATGCCGATGCCACAATGGCTGCTTGGGAAAGGTAATCACCTTGCGGGTACATGACCTTGATCAAATCAATGATCTGCTCATGGATGCGGATCTTTTCCGCGGGGGTATAGCACGGAAGGTTGGCAATCTTGCATAGGCTAGTCGTAAGACTCCCCACGTACATTTTGGCATAGCGGACAAGCTCCGTGTGACGCTCCTCGTCGGTATCTGTATTCCAGCGCATGCGGATTTCCTCTTGAGACACCCATATGTGGGGTAGATCCTTGGCCATTTCCATGATCTCGTCATACTTCCCTCGTTTTCCATACAAAAGGATCTTTAATCTGTACGCCTGATCGCGAGGACCGCTCTCGGTGCATTCCTTCAGAATTTTATCGCAAAGCCGTTCCATTTCCTGCTCGCTGCCCCGCATGGCAAGCAGGCCCTCGGCAAGTCTTGCCATCAGCTGATAGGACCTTGGATATTGCTTCAAGCCATCTCTTACAATTTCAACGGATTTTTCAAACTGCCCCGTCCGATTGCAAGCCAGGGATTGTTCCAATATCCGCCCGATTTCCTGCTCGTCCCGGCTAAAATCAATCCCAAGCAATCGGTCGGTTGTCACCTGCAGCACTCTTGCTAAGATCGGAAGCTGGGAAATATCCGGGGCTGTGCGGTCGCATTCCCATTGCGACACGGCGTTTGCCGTGATGCCCAGGCATTGTGCCAGCTGCTCCTGCGTCATTTCCCGCTCGCGGCGAAGTATTTTGATATTTGAGCCAATAGACATGATCCACTTCTCCTTACTTGATTCAAAAGCGTTTTACATTTTGATTATACCATACCTTCGGCTTGATTTCAACACAGCCGTTTGACACCTTTTCCCAAGCGACGCTTCACTTCTGTAAGATTGGTTATATCCTTTTTGTTTGCCCTTGATTATTTTCCCGATCTGTGCTATAATGTAAAATGTAATATTATGCAATCGAGGATTTTATGAAACTGATTTGGAGATATTTGAGAAAATACAAGCTTGAATGCGTCGTAGC
>CAZCRV010000021.1:0-3055 GCA_964501175.1 uncultured Clostridium sp. | reverse complement strand
CAGACCGGCATCAATCTGACGCTGCGTCTGCTTCTGCGCTCCCCCGTCATCGTATTCGGTGCCATGATCATGGCGTTCTTGGTCAAACCCGGCCTTGCCTGGATCTTCGTGGCGGTCATTCCGCTGCTCTCTGTGGTGGTTTTTACCATCATTCTTGCAGGCATCCCGCTCTACAAGCGCATTCAGAGCAGACTTGACGGCGTAACCGCCAAGACACGCGAGACGCTGCGCGGCGTACGCGTGGTGCGCGCGTTCGGGCTGCAGAAGCGCGAGGTGGAGCAATTCAAGGACGTCAATTACGCGCAGACCGCGCTACAGAATTTTACGGGCAGAATCACCGCGCTGATGAACCCGCTGACCTTTATCTTGGTCAACGGCGGCATTGTAGCGCTGGTTGGGTTCGGCTCGCGTCAATTCGGACTGCCCGAGGGAGTCACCCAGGGCGAGCTGATCGCGTTGGTCAGCTATATGTCACAGATCTTGGTCGAGCTTGTCAAGCTGGCCAATACCATCATTACCGTGACCAAGGCGGTTGCCTGCGGGGATCGCATTCAATCGGTCATGGATGTGTCCGCGGGCATGCCGCAAGCTACTCCCGCCCCCGACAAGCAGGACGGCAGCAGCGTTTGCTTTGAGAACGTGACGCTGACCTATCACGGTGCGGGTGCACCCACGCTGCAAAACGTCACCTTCTCGGTCTCTCCCGGGGCAACGGTGGGCATCATCGGCGGTACTGGCTCGGGCAAATCCTCGCTGGTCGGGCTGATCCCCCGCTTTTACGACGCCACCGAGGGTCACGTGTACGTGGGCGGCAAGGACGTCAAGGGTTACGATCCCGAAATTTTGCGCGATACGGTGGTCACCGTGCCGCAAAAGGCGGTGCTTTTCAGCGGCACGATTCGCTCCAACCTGCTTTGGGGTAACGAAAACGCCACCGACGAGCAGCTTTGGCAGGCGCTTGAAGCTGCGCAAGCCAAAGAATTTGTAGAGCAAAAGCCCGAAGGGCTGGACGCTCCCGTTTCGCAAAACGGTACCAACTTCTCGGGCGGTCAGCGTCAGCGATTGACCATCGCCCGCGCGCTGGTTGCAAAATCTCCCGTTCTGATCTTAGACGACAGCGCAAGTGCCTTGGACTTTGCCACCGATGCCGCCCTGCGCCGCGCCCTGAGGTCGCTTGACCACAAGCCCACCACCTTTATCGTCTCGCAGCGCACCTCCTCTATTGCGCATGCCGATCTGATTTTGGTGCTGGACGACGGCTGCGTGGTCGGAAAAGGCACGCACGACGCGCTGCTTGACTTATGCGCAGTCTACCGCGAGATCTACGATTCTCAGTTCAAAGGAGGACAGGGCGCATGAAAACCAAAACCATCCTCCGTGTACTCAGATACTTAAAGCATTACAGACTGCTGCTGGCACTCTCGTTGCTCTTTGCAGCTGTCTCGGTTGCCCTAACGCTGTCCATCCCCGTGCTGACAGGTGACGCGATCGACCTTTTGGCAGGAGAACAAACCTTTTTTGAGCGTGCCGTGTTCGGATTGCTTGCCAGAATCGTCTCTCCCATGGGCATCACAAGGGAGCAGCTGAACTCCATCCCCGCCATTCTGATTTTGATCTGCATTGCCATCGGCATCACGGCCCTGCTCCAATGGCTGATGAACGTTTGCAACAACCGCATCGCGTTCGGCATTGTGCGCAGACTGCGCCAGGACGCCTTTGAGCGCATTCAGACATTGCCGCTTTCCTATCTGGACGCGCATCCCGTGGGCGACACGGTCAGCCGAGTCATCTCGGATGCGGACGCCGTGACCGACGGTCTGCTTTTGGGCTTTTCCCAGTTTTTTACCGGTATTCTAACCATTCTCGGAACACTTCTGATCATGTTCTCGGTGCACCCCGGTATTGCGCTGGTGGTGGTGCTGGTCACGCCACTTTCTCTGTTTGTGGCCGCGTTTATTACCAAGAAAACGCACACATATTTCAAAAATCAATCCAAAATGCGCGCCGAGCAGACCGCTATCGTGGACGAAATGATCGGCAATCACAAGCTGGTGACCGCCTTCAACCGTGGCAACGAGGCGGTGGCGGACTTTGACCGCGTCAACGATCGCCTTTCCAAGATCTCTCTGAAAGCCACATTCTTCTCTTCCCTGACCAACCCCTCCACCCGCTTTGTTAACAACCTTGTATACGCAGGCGTAGTACTGGTGGGCGCTTTGATGGCCATTGCCACGAGCGGTGCGGCCATCAGTATCGGTCAGCTTTCCTGCTTCCTCTCATATGCAAACCAATACACCAAGCCCTTCAACGAAATTTCGGGCGTGATCACCGAGCTGCAAAACGCGCTGACCTGCGCGGGCAGACTATTTGAACTGATCGACGAGCAGCCCGAAACGCCCGACGTCCCCGATGCGCTGGTGCTGACCAAGGCGCGCGGTGAGGTTGCATTCGACTCGGTCAGCTTTTCCTACGTGCCCGAGCGCCCCTTGATCAAGGATCTTTCTCTTTCGATCAAGGAAGGACAGCGCGTGGCCATCGTCGGCCCCACCGGCTGCGGCAAGACCACGCTGATCAACCTGCTCATGCGTTTTTACGACACGACAAAGGGCGATATTTTAGTTGACGGCACACCCACAAGAGATATCACACGCGACAGCCTGCGTGCAAACATTGGCATGGTGCTGCAGGATACACATCTTGTCCACGACACGGTGCGCGCCAATATTGCCATCGGCTATCCCGATGCGACCGACGAGCAGATCGTGGCTGCTGCCAAGGCCTGCCACGCGCATTCGTTTATCAAGCGCTTGCCCAAGGGGTATGACACGGTCATCGGCGGCGATAACGACACACTCTCGCAGGGTCAGCGTCAGCTGCTTTGCATCGCGCGCGTCATGCTGCACCTACCGCCTATGCTGATCCTTGACGAGGCGACCTCGTCGATCGACACGCGTACCGAGCAAAAAATTCAGTCCGCGTTTGCGCAGATGATGAAGGGCCGCACCTCGTTTATCGTGGCGCACCGCCTTTCCACCATCAAGCAATGCGACCTGAT